>JAUIME010000208.1 GCA_030433195.1 bacterium | reverse complement strand
GTGCGCGCCGTCGTCGACGTTCCTTCGGGCGTGGCGGTGATCGCCGACAGCTACTGGGCGGCGTTCAAGGGACGCGACGCTCTGCGCATCGATTGGGAGTCCGGTCCCGGACGAAGTCTCGACTCGAAGCGGCTGCAGGCGGACTATCGCGAGACGGCGAGCGGCGAAGGTCTCGAGGCCGAGTCGATCGGAGACGCCTCCGGCGTCCTGGCGGCGGCGGAACATCGCATCGACGCGATGTACGAGGTTCCGTTCGAGGCGCATGCGCCGATGGAGCCGCTGAACTGTCTCGTCACGCTCCGAGACGACGGCGGAGCCGATGTCGTCACGGGTTCGCAGTTCCTGGGAGTGGATCATCCGACGGTCGCGGCGCGGCTCGGTGTCGATCCGTCGAAGGTGTCGTTCCGGAACACCTACCTCGGCGGCGCGTTCGGACGTCGCGCGAATCCCGCGAGCGATTACGTGATCGAAGCCGTCGAAGTCGCGCTCGCGGCGCGGTCGCTGAAGGCACCGATCAAGACCGTGTGGTCGCGCGAGGACGATCTGCGGGGCGGTTGGTACCGACCGATGTGGACGAACGCGATGAGCGCGAGTTTCGACGACGGCAAGATCACGGCGTGGAGGCATCATGTCGTGGGGCAGTCGATCGCGTCGGGCACCGCCTTCGAGGCGCTCGGGGTCCACGACGGGGTCGACGAAACGTCGATCGAGGGAGCGTGGCACTTGCCGTACGCGATCCCCAATCAGCGTGTCGAGCTCAGCACGATGTCGCTGCCAGTGCCCGTGCAGTGGTGGCGTTCGGTGGGGCACTCGAACACGGCGTTTGCCAAAGAGGGTTTTCTCGACGAGTGCGCTGACGCGCTCGGCCGCGATCCCTACGAACTGCGGCGCGAGCTCCTGAAGGATCAGCCGCGATTGCTGCGGGTGCTCGATCACGTCGCGAACGCCGCGAAGTGGTCCGAGAAACCGGGCAAGGGAATCGGGCGCGGGATCGCCGTGCACGAGTCGTTCGAAGGCTTCGCCGCGCACGTCGTCGAAGCGTCGGTCGAGAACGGCAAGCCGAAGATCCATCGCATCGTTTGCGCGATCGACTGCGGCCCCGTCGTCAATCCCGACCAGGTCGAGGCGCAGATGCAGGGCGCGGCGATCTATGCGTTGTCGGCGGTGCTCGACGGGCATATCACGTTCACCGATGGGCTCGTCGATCAGAGCAACTTCCACGATTTCGCGGTCGTGCGGATGCACGAAGCTCCCGCGATCGAGGTCCACATCGTCGACAGCAAGGACAAGATGGGCGGCGTCGGCGAGGTCGGCGTGCCGGGGATCGCGTCCGCGGTCTGCTCCGCGCTGGCGGCGGCGTGTGGCCGTCGCGTGCGCCGGCTCCCGATCGGCGATCAGTTGGCCTAGGATGGCGTCGTGACTTCACGCAGCGAAATCGAACGGATGATCGCGGCGGCCGATCGCGCCGACGGCGTGGTGTGCCTCGCCACGGTCGTCGACGTCGACGGCTCGGCGTACCGGCGACCGGGCGCACGCATGCTCGTGCTCCCCGGGGCCGAGGCGATCGGTTCGATCAGCGGTGGATGCCTCGAGCGGGATCTGTGTCGAGCGGCGATCGAGCTTACCGCGCAGGGGCCGAAGGTGGTGACGTTCGACACGCGAGCGGATCTCGCAGGATCGAACAAACGCTACGACCTCGGTTGTGCAGGGATCATCCACGTGCTCGTCGAGCGGGTGACGGAGGGGATGGACGGTCCGCTCGGCGCCCTCCGGCGTACGCTCGAATCGGACCGTCCGTGCGTCGTCGCCACGGTGTATCGGAGCGACGGCGACGGTGGGCCGGCGATCGGCACGCGGGTGTTCGCGTCGAGCGAGGCGCCGGCGGACGGCGGGACCGCCGCGCTTCGAGAAGCGCTTGCGGGAGCCTTCGACGACGTGGGCGCGTCGGGACGGGCATGCAACGTCGAGATCGTGGAGGGGGAGAAGGATTGCCGCCTCCTCGTCGAGCGCGTCGATCCTCCGCGGCCGTTCTGGATCTTCGGTGCCGGGCACGACGCCGAACCGCTGTGCGCGATGGCGGCGGAGCTCGGATGGCGCGTGACGGTCGTCGACAAGCGCGCCGAGCGTCTCGTCGCGGACCGCTTCCCCGGCGCCGCGAACCGCGTGTGCGTCGACCCGGGAGATCTGACGCGGCGCCTCGAGCCGAATGAGCGGACGGCGGCTGTGGTCATAACGCACGACTTCGCGGACGATCAGGTCGTGGTCCCGTGGCTGCTCGAGAACGGCGTGGGGTACGTCGGGTTGCTCGGCCCGAAGTCACGGACGGCGAGGCTCGCTGCATCCTGGCACGCGGCCGGGCGGCATCGGGTGCTCGCGGCGCTCGATCGACTGCACTCTCCCGTGGGACTCGATCTCGGCGGGTCGACGCCGGCGGCCATTGCCGTCTCGATCCTCGCGGAGATCGTCGCCGTCGACCACGGTCGAGACGGTGGAGCGCTCGGTGATCGAAGCGGAGCAATCCACGAGCCGGCCGCGCACCGGATCGTCGTACGAGATCCGGTTTCGGGCGAGTTCGAGTAAGCCTGGCGGGTCACGGGCCACGGCTGGGACGCGGCGATCGAGGCGATCACTCGTCTTCGATGAGCGTTCCCGCCACCCAATCGCGAAACCCCTCGACGACTCGGTACGCGCCGCCGCTGATCGTGGAGCTGCCGCCTCGTGCGACGTTGTACTGGCCGCCGGCGATGGTTCCGTTGCAGCCGTCCGCGGTATCGACTTCGTTGTCCAAGCCCCCGAGGATCGATGCGTTGCAACCCAGCGCGCGATTGCGATCGCCGCCGCAGACGTGCGAGCTCTCGCCTGCAGCGATTCCGAGAGTGCCGCCCGAGATCGATGCATACGCGCCCGTTGAGGATCCTTGCTGGCCTCCCGAGACCGACGACATCGGTCCCGAGGCGATGTTGAAGTAACCCCCCGTCACGGTTGCGTGCGGCCCGGAAGCCTGGTTGGCGAAGCCGCCGACGATCGCGGCGTGGGAGGCAGTCACCTCGTGCCCGGCGCCGCCGAGGATCGCCGCCGATTCCACGTCGGGTCCGAGCACGTGATCGTGTCCCACGAGGATCGAACCGTGACGCGTGTGGTCGAGTCGCGACCCGCAGAGAATGTTGTGCGAGCCGGTTCGCGAACCGGACGGCTCATTGTAGCCGACGATCAGGTTGCCGGTTCCGTCGGACGCATCAGTCGAACCGAGTCCGTTGACGACTTGGAGGTTCGCGCCCGATACGCGCAATGTCGGAACCGTGCCGCCCGCGCCATCGTCCGTACGGACGAGGCTCAAGAGATCGAGGACTTGGACCTGCTCGGGCGTGAGAGCGGTCCGATGGACGGAGCGGGAGCCGCTCGCGTGCAGCTCGCGCGCGGTCCAGACCAATAGAACGAGCGACAGGGCCGTGAAGAATCCCCACAAGAACGAAGCGATGGAGCGACGAGGCGTCATGGATTCCCTCCGCAAACGCGTCTCGTCGGAGTTACCAGGCTCGCCGTACATCGACGGATGCGCCGAGAATCTCGAGCCGGAAACGGCGTGTTTCACTCGATCTGCAGCACGACGGCATTCGTGACGCTCGCGGGGACCTGCGCGGCCGAGCCGTCGTCGGCGAGGATCCCCTGCAGGGTCACGACGACCGGGTTCGCGACGCCGCGCGCTCGCGCCACGACGGTCGTCGGCGCAGGACTCGAGGGCAGATCGGGGCTTCCGAGCCGTCCTACGTGCCCCGCGTTGTTCCAGACGAGACTCGGCTTGGGGAGACCGGCCGAGAAGAAGGTCGGCAGGCACGTCGAGCCGAGCCCTTCCGGTTGAGGATAGTCCTTCGAGGGGACGGGGGCCGCGAGCCATGCATAGAGCGCGAAGGGCGCCGGCGACGGGCCGGCGGGTGGCGCGTCGAGTCGGATCTCGATGGGCTCGCCGATCCCGACGACCACCGATCCGCCCGCGCAGATTCCCCGGTCCCCGTTGATGGAAAGAACGTCGGCGGTATTGTCCGTGTACGCGCGATCGACGGACCCGGCTCGACAATCGTCACTCGGAACCGAGAACGTCCGAAACTCACCCGGCCGATCGCCGCTGACTCCTGCGTACGAGGCACTGGCAAGGAAACGGTCGGACTCGAGGGAGAGGTCGCGTCCGAGCTGGATCGATGTCGTGGGGTCGTCCGAGTAGAGCTTCTCGACGAGGCTCCACCGACTCCCGTCGTATCGGTAGACGTAGACCGCGCCCGCATTGATCGCGACGTCGCTGTCCCAGGGGGCACTGACGATGGCGAGGTCGCCATCGATATCGATGTCGGTTCCGAAGTAGTCGTAGGAGCGGAGCACCGGAGGGTCGAGACGTTGGGTTTCGACGAAGCGCGTACCGTCGAAGTGGTAGGTGTAGACGGCGCCGACCTCGGGAAAGTACGTCCATTTCCTCGGAGCCCCGATCATCAGGTGCTTCTCGAAGCACGCCAGCGAATCACCGAACGAATAGCCGAGCTTGCGCTCGGACCCGTAGATACGATCGACGAGCGTCCACTCGCCGAGTCGTCGTTCATAGACGAATACCGCACCCGTGCTCGTGCCGAGCGGATCGAGCATGCCGGGAGCGCTGATGAATGCGAAGCGATCGGTTAGAACGACGCGCCTGCCGAAGTACGTGAACTCACGGATCTCGGGCGGCGCCAGTTTGGCTTCCTCGATCCATGTCGTGCCGTCGAAGCGGAAGACGTAAGCCGCTCCCCCCTGCGTCGCGCGCTCGTCGTCGCTCGACGCGCCCACGAGGATTCGGTTTCCGTGAATGCTGACCGAGTTTCCGAGCCTGGCCTCGAGGGCCGCATCGCTCGCGACAAGCTTCGCGGTCTGCCGCCACGCGGATCCGTCGAAGCGGAACACGTCGACGGCGCCCCCTTGGAACACGGTTTCGGAGTCCCCCGGGCAGCCAGCTGCAAGGAGTTCGTCCGTCGCATCGATGACGGCGCCGAAGTACTCGGACTGGCCTTGGTGGTCGGGGACGATGATCTGACGCTCGACCCATCGGTCGACGTCGAACTCGTAGAAGTAGACCGCGCCCGCTGCGTGGATTCCGGACGAAGAGCGGCGCGGCGCGCCGACGAAGGCTCGCTTGCCGACGATGCACGGGGCGGACCCGAAGTGAACCTCGTGCTGCGGGTCGCTCGCATACTGCACGAACTGCTCCGTGAAGCAGGGACCCACCGTTTGGCCTTCGGCTCGCGAGGAGAGCGCCACGGTCACGAAGACGAGCGGCAGCAGCGGGTGCAGCCGGCGAGTCGATCCGACGGGTCGTACGGATCTCGGGCGCTGTTCGATCATGACCGTTTCCTCGTCCGGTCTTCCGTCGATCCCCGTCGGCCTCCCGCTCACCGCTTGCATCGAAGGTCAGCGTAGTCGATGCGCCGCGTTTCGAGCAAGGCTCACGTCGTCGTTTCGAGACGCTCGCGCGAGGTGCCGAAGCGTGTGGTCAGCGTGTGCGACGGTCGCGCGGAGCCCGATCCTCTACGGCCCGTATGTGTTGCCGCAGTTCGGGCATGCCCGGGATCGTGTCGAAGAAGCGGATCTTGCGAGCGACGAGCGATGCGTCGCCGGGGCCCGGAAGTTCGTCGACGAGCACGTAGGTCGTGAACGTCTCGACGACTTCTTCGTCGCCCGGGGTGCGTTCGGCGTAGGACGTGACGAAGTTGCCGTCGAGTCTCGGCGAGCCGTCTTCGGGGTAGTCGTCGGGCTTCTCGCGTCGCTTGGGCTGCGGCACCATGTCACCGTCGAAACTCTGCGAGAACAGCTCGATGACGTTGCCGCGCAGGCACACGTAGTGACCGATCTCGTGCACGAGGGTCCAGTCGGTCGTGCCTCGGCGCGGGGTGACGGCGCGATACGGATTCGCGAGATCGCGTTCCTTCTCGGCGCACGACTTCGCGATCGAAAGGCGGTAGCCGCGCCGTCCGACGTCGTTCGTGCCGCCGCCGTCGAACACGCCCGCGGGGTCCGAACCCGACATGATGTTGAACTGCACGAGCAGCTTCCGGTAGCTGAGCGGGAAGAGCGCCGTGATGCGGTCCCAGCACTGCAGCCCGAGCGCGGCGGAGCGCGCGTCACGGACGTGCTTGCCGACGAACGCGTCGTCGACCACCTCGAATGCCGCGAGGTACTTCGCGTCGACTTCGGCGAGCTTCGCGTCGTCGGGAATGCGCTCGAGGCGCGAGCTGCCGACCGTCAGCGCGAGGGCAGGGCCTACGAAGAGGACCGCGAGGACCAGGTGTCGTACTGCGAACTGCATCGTTGCCTCCATTCGAAAACATGCCGGCTCGACCGGCGATCGCGAGTTTTCTCGTCGCTAACCCGGACTATTCATGAGCCGTCGAGCGAGATAGTGCAGATGTTGCCAGCAGCGAGGCTTGCGACTGAGGGAGGCGCAGGCGACCTGTCAGGTCGTCGAGCATTCCCGATGGAGCGTAACGCTGCTGCTGGTAACAGATGCGTCGATCGCAGCCGGCGCCTCATGAATAGTCCGGGCTAAGGGAATTCGATCAACAGGGAAGCGCGCAACGCTTCGCGTGGCCAAGATCGTAGCTTCGTGTCGATGGCTTCGGCGAACTCCCGGAACTCCTCGTCGAGCGAGTCGGGAAACCCCGCGGCCATGGACGTGGATGGGCGTGTATGGACTTCCCGACGGATGTAGAGGTGACGCGCGTCGTCGTGTCGGTCGGAATCGTCCGTGTCGGGCGCGAAGAGGATTCGGATCGCGACGCCGGTGCCGTCACTCGGCCGCTCGACGATGATCTTGGCGTAGCGTCGCCCGGGCGGTGCCGCGACGACCAGCATCGAGAACAGCTCGCTCAGGTGGCGCGGCGTCGCGATGTGCCCTTGCCGGGCTTCGATCGCACGCACCAGCTCGTTCGGGAGCTCGGCGATGCTGGGGTCGACTTCGACGACCCGGACGATGCGTTCGAGCGTGCCGGCGATTCGCTCGAGGTCGACGTGATGCGGATCGGAGCGCGGGGTCTCTTCTAGAATCCGTTCGATTCCAGGTAAGGCGCCGAGCCCGATCGACGAGCGTCGACCGCGTCGTACTTCGGCACGCTTCCCGGCCGGCGCAGACCACCGCTCTTCGAGGAACGCTGCGAGCGTCTCGTCGGATACGACCGGAATCGCGGGACGCATCGGCAGGCGGCTCGGCTCTTGGCCGTTGGCTACTCGGTAGGTGTTCTGCATCACGGCTCGCTGACGTTCGCGAACGGAGTCCGGCGCCTCGGGGTCGAACGCGTAGGTATCTGGCTTCAACGTGGCGAGTGCCTCGGCCGCTTGGTCGGCGATTGCGGTGCTCGCTTGCGTGCGCGTTGTGTCGTGGAGGTTCGCGACGAGGAGTTTCTCGAGGATCTTCACCGATGCGGGATCGTCGAGCGGAGACGCGTGGTCTCCGGCGGGCTCGTCGTCGTGATAGCGCTCGTAGTCACGATAGAGGATGCGGGAGTGGATCGCGGAGATCGCGGTGTGGCGCAGATCCTCACGGCAACTCTCGAGGTCGTTGGCGATCGACTCGATCACGGCGGGGCCGCCGTAGCGGATCAACAGACCGACGACGTCATGGAACTCCTCGGTTTCCTCGAGCGTGGACGGGGCTCGATCTCGGTCGGCCTCGAGGCTTTGCTGCCACTTCGCCGTCAAGGAGTCGATTCCCTCGCGGCTTCCGCGCATGATGAGGGCCCGCGCTGCGAGGAGGCGCATGTCGGCATCGGGGGCTTGAAGCTGTGCCCTCCAGAACGAAGTCACGTCGTCGCCGGGGCATGCGATCAGCCGTTCGGCGAGCTCTGCGCGACGGTTCGCATGCTCGGCACGGCGCATCGCGTCCGTGAGCATGGCCACGGCCTGATCCGGCAGATACTCGACGACGAGTCGCGGCGTCGCGTCCCAGGCGTAGGGATCGGGATCACGGAGCTGTTTTTCGAGCACCGTACGCACGCCGACTTCCTCGACGCGACGATGCCACGCGAGGGCCTCGCTCGGTTGATGGAAGGATCGGCCGGTGATCGAACTCACGGTTTTGCAAGCGAGCGTACCGATGGTCAGGAAGCCGATCCCGCCGCCGAGGCCGACGCCGACGC
>JAUIME010000207.1 GCA_030433195.1 bacterium | reverse complement strand
GGAGAGACTCGGTACGCGGCCCTCGGGCGGATCGCCACCCGCCGTTCCGATGGCCTCGAACCGGCGGCGGCGAGGCACTTTCGCGGAATCACCACAAATGCGGGTTCAGGAATCGAGCACCGGGATGCGATATAACAACAAGCATCGCCCACGACTCTCGTCCCGAGGCCCGGGCGGCCTCGGACTGCTCGGAGATCGCGTTCCATGAAGCGCTCGTTCTTGGCCGCCTCGTGCCTGCTGCTGGTGATCTTGCCCGGATGCGCTGGAATCTACCATTCCATCGTCGGCAAGGAGCCGAGCCTCGAGGAGCAGATCCTCGCGGAACGACCGAAGGAGCTCCGCAAGAAGCGCATTACGGGGCTCACCGACATCCGCTTCCGCACCGACGAATCGATGATCGCCTCGTCCGTGCTCCTCGCATCGGCGGAGCCGTACTGGCGGCGTTTCGAGGAGCTCGGCTGGCTCGACGACGTCGTCGCGGCGGTCGGCGGCTCGCGCTGGAGAGAACGCATCACCGAGCTCGGCCCCGCGTACGCGCAGTACAACATCGAGGCGCTGTTCTTTACCTCCGGTTTCGGCGTCCCGCTCACCGAGAGTCCGCACTTCGACCCGAGCGTGAACCGCCGACTGCTGCTTCGCGCCGGGATCGAAGACTATCCCATCGCCAACACGCGTCCCGTGTACCTCGAATACGTGTCGGGCAACCCGCACTACATCCAAATGCCGGACTTCGGCGATCCGCTCGTCGAGCGCGACATGGACGCGGCGACGCTGCGCTGGAATCCGGACTGGTTCGATCGCACGATCGAGCCGGCGACGCTCGGTGCCTCGCTTCGCGCGCAGGTCCTGTGGGCGCAGCGGCTCCTGAGTACCGAGACCGAAACGGGATCCGACGACTTCGGCGCGTTCGGCGAAGTCCCGGACACCGACGCCGCGGACGAGCTCGAAGCGGCTACGGACGGTAGCGACCCCGACGACGACGACTTCTTCGACGACGAGTTCGACGTGCGCGCCGAGGAATCCGCCGAGGACGAGTTCGACCGCATCTTCGGAGCGACGAAGGAACTCACGCCCGCGGACCGCTACCTAGGCCTGCAGCTCACGGAGATGGCCGCGAACAAGATCATCGAGATCGCGACGCGTTTCCCGTACAGCGAATTCGACGAACGGCTCGCGCCGCTTCCCGAGGACTACGACCCCGCGGGTTGGGACAACGCGCCGTACTTCTACTTCCCGCACAAGATCGTCGCGCGCTCGGACTACGAGCCCGAAGATCCCGAGAACTTCGACCCCGACTTCCTGCCGCAGGCGCCCTACGTGGTGCAAGACACGCGGAGCCACCTCTTCGATCAGGCAATTCTGCTCGAAGGACTCCTCGAGTTCATCGCGTTCGCCGAGCCCGGCCGCTTCCAGAGTTCGATCACGCTGTTCCCGGCGATCGATCCCGGCCCGCGCGGTGATTCACGGCCGGTATTCGCCAACACGGTACCGCTGATGGCGCGACGCGTCGCGACGGCGATCGTGCGCAACATCCTCACGATGCACTGGAACCAGAAAGCCCGCTCGCTCGTGACCTACGCCGAGAGTCGTCGGCAGGGCACGTCGATCCACGCGAAGGACGCCGGCATGGCGCTCGTCGCGCTCGAACGCTTCATGAACGAACCGTGGATCGATGCCAAGCTGCGCGAGAACGTCAAGGCGGTCATCACCGCACAGGGGCAGTTCTTGATGCGCTGGCAGTACAAGGACGGCGCGTTCGCCGACGCCATCGAGGTGTCGACCGGCGACGCGGCCGAGCCGCACGGCTTCCAGCTCGTGTCGCAGATGTACGCGATCCGGGGGCTGCTCGTGGCGCACCGTGTGACCGGCGAGTTCCGCATGCGACAAGCCGCCTGGCGTACATACCTCTGGGCGGACGAAACGCTTTGGGCGCCGGCCTACGATCTCTACCGCGTCGAAGATCTCGTCGCGGGGGGCCAGAAGCACAATCGATTCACGCCGCTCGTGGTCGGCGCGACCGTATCCGCGTTGCGCGACCTGTCTCTCGCGATGCGCGACTTCACCGTCGTCACTCGCCTCATGAGCTTCATCGACGGCATGCAGACGAGCAGCCTGCTGCTGTCCGAACTGCAAGCCACGGGCGAGAACTTCTCGAGCGACGAATGGGACTTCGACGAAGACGGCATTCTCAAGCCGCAGTACGCCGGGGGTGAGTACGGCGTCGCGCCGGTGTTCGCTTCGGGAGTGCTGATCTACATCCCGTCGACCGGCGACGTCATCCCGCGAGGAATCCAACAACCGTGAGCCGAGACGAACTCATGAGCACGAACGACACGACACACGGAAACCGCGCGACGCGCCGACGATCCGGTCGGCTCCTGTGGCTCGCGCTCGCCGCGATCCTCGCGACGCCGGGTTGCGGCTACGTGAAGAACGTCCGCAACGACTTCATGGATTGCTTCGTCATCGGCGCAGGGGTCATCACCCCGGTCGTGAAGACCGAAGAAGGCTACAAAGGTCTCGGGTACATCCCGCCGTCGATCGGTATCTACGTCGAAGCGACCGACCTGCTCCACCTCGGTGCGCTCTACAAGGCGAGCGCCGACATCGAGATGGACCGCCGCGCCACAGGGATCGTCATCGACCAGCGCAAGAAGATCGGTTTCGGCCCGTTCCACTACGTCGACATCGAGCAAGAGCCGATCCTGTCGAACGAGTACAAGCGCCGCAACAACGACATGGACGGCTGGCGCAAGCAGATGAAGCGCCTCGAAGACCCGATCTTCTCGCGGCCCGGTAAGCAGCTCATCTACGACGGGCGTGACACGAGCGGGCGCTGGTGGCTGCACCGTGGATGGCAGGATTGGGAAATGCTGTCGATCGAGATCGCGATCCCCGAACCGTTCATCCTCCACTCCGGGATCAACTTCAAGTTCGGGTTCGACCCCTCGCAGATCTTCGACCTGTTCCTCGGGATCTTCGGGCTCGATCTCTACGGCGACAACGCCTTCCGGTTCAACGGCGACCTGCGCTACGAGAGCGAAGACGACATCGTCCTCCCGGAGCGCATCCGCTATTGATCGCGGTCAGGCTTCGGCCGGCGTCTCAGCTCGCGTCGTCTCGATCGGCTTCCGATGCGTCGTCGTCGGCCTGCGCCTCGTCGTCCGCTCCGGCGTCGTCAGGAGCGTCGGCGGCCCCGGCCGATTCGGGATCGGCCGTCGGCTTCGGCTCCTCGCCTTCGATCGCCTCCGGATCGTCGCCGTTCTGCACGGACGGGACGCGAACCATCGCGACCAGGTGATCGCCGTCGTTCAGGGAGATGCACTTCACGCCCTGTGAGGCGCGCCCGGTGGTCGAGCGAATCCCGTCCACGTCGGTGCGGACGACCTTGCCGTCGTGGGTCATCATGATGATCTCGTCGTTGGCGTAGACCGTCATGAGCCCGACGACGCGACCGTTGCGATCCGAAGTGCGGATGTTGATGATTCCCTTGCCGCCGCGATTGGTCTGGCGATACTCGCCGAACGGGGTGCGCTTGCCGTAGCCCTTCTCGCAGATCGTCAGCACTTCGGCATCCGGATCGACGACGATGAGGTCCTTGACCCGATCGCCGTCGCGCAGCGAAATCCCGCGAACTCCACGCGCGGTACGCCCCATCGGTCGAAGCTGGCTCTCGACGAATCGGATCGCGAAGCCGAGCTCCGTGCCGAGCATCACTTCCTGGCCTTCCGAGAGCTTCTGCACCCCGATGAGCCGATCGCCCTCTTCGAGCACCACGGCCCAGATCCCTCCTGCGCGCGGGCGGCTGAACGCGTTGAGCGCGGTCTTCTTGATCTTGCCCGCCGCCGTGGCCATGACGAGGAAGCCTTCGTCGAAGTCGCGGACCGCGACGAGCGCCGAGATCTTCTCGTCCTTCTGGAGCTGCAGGTAGTTGATGATCGCCCGGCCCCGCGACGTACGCGACAGCTCGGGGATGTCGTAGACCTTGATCCAGTGGATCTTGCCGAACGACGTGAACACGAGCAGATAGTCGTGCGTCGAGGCGACGAACAGGTTCTCGACGAAGTCGCCTTCTTTCGTTTCGGCGCCGATGACACCCTTGCCGCCGCGTCCCTGCGCACGATACTCGTGGATCGCCATGCGCTTCACGTAGCCTGCGTGGCTGATCGTGACGACCATGTCCTCTTCGGCGATCAGGTCTTCGACGTTGATGTCTTCGACCTCGCCCGCGACGATCTCGGTGCGACGCGGCGCGCCATAGCGCTTGCGCATCTCCTCGAGGTCTTCCTTGATCATCGTGAGCACGCGCTGCTCGTCGGCGAGAATCGCCTTGTAGTCAGCGATCTTCTCGAGGAGCTCTCGGTGTTCTTCGCGCAGCTTGTCCTGCTCGAGACCGGTGAGACGCTGGAGGCGCATCTGCAGGATGGCGTCCGCCTGAACCTCGGTGAGCGCGAATCGCTCCACGAGGCGCTCCTTGGCGGTCGGCGTATCGGGCGATTGCTTGATCGTCTCGATGACGGCGTCGATGTTGTCGAGCGCGATCAGCAGCCCTTCGACGATGTGCGCACGACGCTCGGCCTTTTCGAGCAAGAAACGCGTGCGACGGCGAATGACCTCGACGCGATGATCGCGGTACGACAGCAGCAGGTCCTTGAGATTCAAGAGCTGCGGCCGGTTATTCACGAGCGCGATCTGAATCACCGAGAACGTTTCTTGGAGCGGCGTGAACTTGTAGAGCTGGTTGAGGACGACGTTTTCGTCGGCGTCCTTCTTGAGCTCGATGACGAGCCGCATGCCGTCGCGCCCGCTCTCGTCGCGAACATCCGAGATGCCCTCGATTCGGCCGGCTTTCACCACTTCCACGATCTTCTCGATGATGCGGGTCTTGTTGATCTGGTACGGGATCTCGTCGATGACGAGGCGTAGGCGACCCGCCTTCATCTCTTCGGTGTGGGCGCGCGCACGTACCGTGATATGCCCACGTCCGGTCTTATAAGCGTCGACGATTCCCTTGCGACCGCAAATCAAACCTCCGGTCGGGAAATCCGGACCTTGGATGAGCTCGAGAAGCTCGTGAAGCGGAACTTCGGGATCGTCGATGACGCGGATCGTGGCGTCCGCGACTTCGTTGTAGTTGTGCGGCGGAATGTTCGTGGTCATCCCGACCGCGATTCCCGACGACCCGTTGCAGATCAGGTTCGGGAACTTCGCCGGGAGGACCGTCGGTTCTTGCCGAGTTTCGTCGTAGTTCGGCATGAAGTCGACGGTGTCGTACTCGAGATCCTCCATCATCTCGGCGGCCGGGAAGTCCATGCGGGCTTCCGTGTATCGCATGGCCGCGGCGCGGTCGCCGTCGATCGATCCGAAGTTGCCCTGCGGATCGACGAGCGGGTAGCGCATCGAGAAATCCTGCGCCAGACGCACGAGCGTGGGGTAGATGACCTGCTCACCGTGCGGGTGGTAGTTACCCGACGTGTCGCCGGCGATCTTCGCGCACTTTCGGTATTTGCCGCGCGGCGCGAGGTTGAGGTCGTTCATCGCGACGAGGATTCGCCGCTGGGAAGGCTTGAGTCCGTCGCGCACGTCCGGAAGGGCTCGCGAGACGATGACGCTCATGGCGTACGTCAGGTAAGAGTCCTTCATCTCCTCTTCGATGAGGAGATCGCGCACACCGCCATGTGGATTGCTCATTCGAACCTCGTCGCGGAATCCGAGCGGGCCACTGTCGACGGCTTGCACCCGCCGTCGTCAAGTTGCCGTAAAACGTCCCCAACCAAAAAGTTACAAGCCGAGAACGCTAGCAAATCGGGGTACGACCGTCAAGGCGCGGC
Source organism: bacterium (assembly GCA_030433195.1). GTDB lineage: Bacteria > Planctomycetota > JACOTG01 > JACOTG01 > JAUIME01 > JAUIME01. Next base: position 2,326 of record JAUIME010000207.1, on the reverse strand, counting down.
ACGGCGCTCGCGGGGGGCCGCGAAACCTGACCGCGACGGCCCTCGAATCCGACTCGGCCCCACACTGATTCGAGGCGTGGTCCGTCGGCCTCGGCGCGGTCGCTCTCTTAGTGAGAACCGGCGTCGCGGGGTTGCGCCAACTCGGCGCGCTCCTTCTCGATCGCGGTCGCGAGGTCGCCGGAAGCGCCGCCCTCCAAGGCGGTCCGGAACGAGCGCTCGGCCGCCTCGAGATCACCGCGCTCGACCCGCGCGAGACCATGCATGAACCAGAACCACGGATCGCTCGGATAGCGCCCGAGCCCGGAATCGATCGCCCGCTCGAAGGCGTCGAGGTCGTCGGCGAACATCGCGAGGCGCACGCGTCCCTCGGCATGATCTCGCGGAACGCGCGAAGCGGCTCCCACCGCGGTGATGGCGAGCGCGACGACGAGCCCGACACAGAAGCGGCGGGTCACGCGATGGGCGAGGTCGAGGCGCCCGGGGTCGAGTGCGAAGCCGCGCAGCGTGTCGATCCGACGCCCGATCGAGAAATGCCGCCACGTCGACAGCCAGTGCGCGAGCCCCCGCGACCGCCCGACGAGCATCTCGATCCGCGCGAGGGCCGCGATCATCCAATCCGGGCGACCCAGGGCGGCGGCGCCGTACAGATCCGCTTCGCGCTCGAGCCGTCGACTCAGGTACCCGAAGCCGACGAACCAGTATCCGACGAGCAGCACGATGCCGACCGCGCCGCCCGTCACGGCGTCGCTCGGGATCCACGGACTCAGCGCATAGAAGAGCAGCAAGAAGACCGTCGCGAAGAGCGCGAGCACGATCGGGTGGCCACGCCGGCCATGGGCCGCTTCGTGCGCGAAGACCGCGAGCAACTCCGGCCGTGTGAGGCGCGCGATCAGGCCGTCGGTCAACAGGACATAGCGCGCCGACGGAGCAAACCCGACGATCGCCGCATTGACGGTTCGACTGGGCGTGCGCCAAACGAGGATCTCGCGGCACTTGAAGTTCATCGAGCGGGCCAAAGTCTCGAGATCGTCACGCAAGGGGCCGGCAGGCAGGGGGCGCGTGTCGAGCGCGAAGCGAAAGAGGAACGGCGCCACCGAGAACAGGACGACCACGAAGACCGCCAGAAACACCCACCCCACATACTCGAACGACTCCACGTAGCCGTCCCATCCCACCGAGCTCAGCCCGTCGTAGCCGAGCGCCATCAGCGTGAGCGGGGCGAGCGGCACCGCGAGCATGCGGTACTGGCGGATCGCGAAGCGGGCGGGCGACCCGTCGTGCAGGCCGAGGTCCACGAGGAGTCTCGCCTCGCGGAGCCACGCCAAGCCGGTCGCGATCAAGTATGGAGCGAGCAACAGGATCTCGTCGACGAGCACCCATCCCTCGAACCGCGACCGAAGCCACGCCGCCCACCCAGCGCCGAACAAGACCACGCCGTATGCGAGCATCGCCGACAGGCGAAGGCGCGGGCCGGCGCGGCGCACCGCGCGCTCGTAGCGCTCTGCGCTGGCAGGAAGGCCCTCCTTCAGACGGACGGCACGGTGACGAATCACCCCGCCCACCCACCACGGCACGAGAACCGCGCCGAGAAGCGCCCACCGCATTCCGGACGGGACGGTGGCGTCCGCGGCGAGATCCCAAGAAACGACGGCCATCCCGACAGCAACGAGAACCGAGAGCAGCGAGAACATCAGGGCGCAGCCTCCAGAGGCCAGCTTCCCTCGAAGACCGGGGTCGCCGGCCCACGAACGCGCACCCGGCCGTCATCACGCCACTCGACTTCGAGCGTCCCACCGTCCGTATCGATCGCGTAGGCTCCACGTGGCTCGCCGAGCATCCCCCACGCGACGACGGTCGCGGCCGCGCCGCTCCCGCAAGCTCTCGTGAGCCCCGATCCGCGCTCCCAACTACGCTGCCTGAGTCGACGCGGTGCCACCGCCTCGACGAAGTGAACGTTTGCCCGATCCGGCATTCTCGGGTGAGTCTCCAGACTCGGCCCGAGACGCACCACGTCGTCGATCGTCGGGCCCTCCTTGCCCCCGCAGCGAATGACGAGATGCGGATTCCCGACCGAGACGGCCGTCGCGAGCACCCGGATGCTCCCGGTCAGCTCGAAGGGCTCGGCAACGACCCGGTCCCCGTCCGCAAGCACAGGAATTTCGTCCGGGCGCAGACGAGGACGACCAAGGAGCACCTCGACGTGCTCGGAGTCGTCCTCAATACGGTACGCGACGGAGCCGGCACCTGTCTCCGCGCTCCCTTCGGCGCCGGGTAGCAGCCCGCGGTCTCGCAGCCATCGGACCGCGCACCGCAGTCCGTTGATGCA
>JAUIME010000966.1 GCA_030433195.1 bacterium | reverse complement strand
AGGGCGCGATCACCACGAAGGAAACCGGCGGGATCGAGATGAAGTTCGGTTCGGCCGAAGCGCTCACGAAGTGCGCCGAGCTCGTCGCGAAGGGCGAAGGCTTCGGCAAGGACATCGCGCTCGGCTCGAAGCGGCTGTGCGAGAAGTACGGTCGCCCCGAGCTCTCGATGACGGTGAAGGGACAGGAGTTCCCGGCCTACGATCCGCGCGGTATCCAAGGCATGGGCCTCGCCTACGCGACGTCGAACCGTGGCGCCTGCCACCTGCGTGGTTACACGGTCGCCTCCGAGGTGCTCGGGATTCCCGAGAAGACCGATCCGCTCGTCACCGAAGGTAAGGCCGCGCTCGTGAAGGCATTCCAGGATGCGACGGCCGCCGTCGATTCGAGCGGGCTGTGCGTGTTCACGACGTTCGCATGGACGCTCGACGACATCGCGCCGCAGGTCGACGCGGCGTGCGAAGGCGATTGGTCGCCCGAGAACCTGCTCGTCGTCGGCGAACGGATCTGGAACCTCGAGCGGCAGTTCAACAACGCGGCGGGCCTCACGGCCGCGGACGACCGCTTGCCCGAACGTCTCGTGAAGGACGCCGCGAAGGTCGGGCCCGCGAAGGGGCTCGTCAACGGTCTCGACGTGATGTTGCCCGAGTACTACGAGCTGCGCGGTTGGACCGACGCGGGCGAGCCGACGAAGGAAACGCTCTCGCGGCTGAGCTTGACGTAGCGTCGAGTTCGGCAAAGCGTATCGATCGAGGAGATTCGCATGGCTGCAACCGAACACGTGATCGTCGGTGCGGGGCCCGCGGGGGTGATCGCCGCGGAGACGTTGCGACGCGTCGACCCCGACGCGCGGGTGACGATCATCGGCGACGAGCCCGAGCCGCCGTACTCGCGCATGGCGATCCCGTACCTTCTGACGGGGCAGATCGACGAGAGCGGGACGTACCTGCGTCGCCCGGACCGAACCGACGGCGACGATCCGTTCGCGTCGCGCGGCATCGAGGTCGTGCGTGATCGCGTCGAATCGGTCGACGGAAAGGCCAAGACGCTTCGGCTCGCGTCGGGTGAGACGCGGCGTTTCGATCGCCTGCTCGCGGCGACGGGCTCGCGCCCCGCAACGCCGCCGGTTCCGGGCATCGACCACGCCGCGGTCGCGTCGTGTTGGACGCTCGCCGACGCGCGGCGAATCGCCGAGCGCGCCGAACGCGGCGCCAACGTCGTGCTGATCGGCGCGGGCTTCATCGGCTGCATCATCCTCGAAGCGCTCGTGTCGCGCGGCGTGAAGCTCGCGGTCGTCGAGACCGAGAACCGCATGGTGCCGCGCATGATGAACGAGACGATGGGTAATCTCGTGCGCAAGTGGTGCGAGTCGAAGGATGTCGCGGTACACACGTCGTCGCGCGTCGTCGCGATCGAAGACGCGGGCGACGGGGCGACCGTGAAGCTCGAGTCGGGCGAAACGTTGCCGGCGGCACTCGTGGTCTGCGCGACGGGCGTGAAGCCGAACGCCGAGTGGCTCGAAGGCGCGGGCGTC
>JAUIME010000206.1 GCA_030433195.1 bacterium | reverse complement strand
TCTCCCGAATGACCTGCCGTGCGGCGCTACGATTGTTGCGGGCGATGTAGTCCTTGATCTCCTGGAGATCCTGGACGGCGTGGTTGGTGAGGAGGATCTTCGGTGTGCGCGGCATCCTCTCTCACGACTTCGAAGGGTGATCTTCGTCGAGTTCGCTTTCGAGGCGAGAGAAGACCTCGTCGCCGTCGACGAGCTTTCCAAGCCTGGCTTGCGCGACGCCTTCGGCCACCTTGCGGCGGACCTCCGCTTTCCAGCGATCTTCCTCGTCGAGGAGTCGAAGACCGGCTCGGATGACTTCGCTGGCAGACCCGTAGAGGCCCGATGCCACGCGATCGTCCACGAGCTTCTTCAGTTCGGGTGTCAGGTGTACGTTCATACGGCAATCATAGCACGAATGTCCATATATGGCTAAATCGGACATCGTGTCGCCTAGTGGTCGAAGTACGCGAGGGATGGCCGAGGGCGTCGTAAATTTTGTTCAAATAAGCACTTTTGTCGATGCCGCGAGCCGGACCCGTGAGCATCACGAATGCCGTGGTCGTCGTGGTCGAACCCCGACGCGAATCAGCGCAGCGACCAGCCTGCGATGACGGCGCGAAGCGCGAGGATCGAGAAGTTCGCGTCGACGCCTTGGCGCAGGATGTTCCACTCGTCGAAGTCGGGGGCGTTTTGGCCGCCGTAGGCCGAGAGGCAGATGTCGATGTCGTTGGCGGGGAGGGCGCGGCGGACGTCTTCGGTGATGTTCTTGGGGCGGCCGTAGGGGAAGGCGAGCCAGCGTTCGGGGCCGCGAGGGCCGAGGCGTTCTTCGAGCGTGCGGGTGGCGAGGCGGATCTGTTCGAGGGCGTCTTCTAGCGGGACGGCGGCGACGTCGGTGTGGCCTTCGGTGTGATTGCCGATGGCGAAGCCGTGACGTGCCATGGTGCCGACTTGCTCCCACGAGAGCGACGGGACGCGGAAGCCGAGCTTCTGCGTGTCCTGCGGAAACGCGCGGTCGTCGGATCCGACGATGCCGGTGCAGATGAAGAACGTGCACGGGAGGCCTTCGCGGCGCAGGATGCGTGCGGCGAGGGCGTTGTCTTCGTAGCCGTCGTCGAACGTGATCGCGACGACGGGGCGGTGCCGTGGCTTGCCGCGATCGGCGAGCAGCGTCGTGAGATCGACGACGTCGTACTTCCGGGCGAGCACGCGCATCTGGTCGCGGAACTGCTCGATGCCGACAGTGACCGAGTCGCGGAAGTCGTCGCTCACCCGGTGGTAGAGCAGCACCGTCGCCGGACACGTGCCGCGAAGACGCTGCACGAGGTCGCGTGGCTTCGTGAGCACGTGCACCCATGCTCCGAGGACGATCGACTTGACGACCTCGCGCGCGACGCCGGCGACGCCGCGCGGCGATCGATGCTTCGCGGCGAGACGTCTCGCGACGCGACGCCGGACGAGATGCGCGGGTCGCGACCGTGTGGGCGTCGTCGGCGAGGCTTGCGGGCGCTCATCGGCCGTGCCGCCACGGATCTTCTCGACGGCTTCGAGCAGCACGATCTCGCCGAGCTCGTCGAGCTGCGCCGCCAGACCGTCGATCGTCGTGAACTTCGGGACGTCCATCGCGCGTTGGTGCACGATCGGGCCCGTGTCGAGCCCGGCCTCGATGCCGTGTACGGTGGCGCCGGCTTGCGTCGCGCCGTCGTGCAGCTCCCAGAATCCCGGGGGCATGCCGCGGTACTCGGGGAGAAGGCTCTTGTGCAGGTTGATGGTGCCGCGCTCGGGAATCGAGAACAGCGATTCGGGCAGGATCGGCGCCGCGATCGAGATGCCGAGCCACGGTGCGAAGTCGCGGACGGCGTCGTGACATGCCTTGCTTCGCATGCGATCGAAGCGGCGGATCTCGACGTTCGACGACGCGAGCGCGTCCCAGTCGGGCCGTGTGACGTCGCCCGTCGGGCGGCGCGGTGCGCGCGCGAGCTTCGACGCGGCGGCCGATGCGCATTGTCCGAGCAGCTCGAGCGGATACGACACGGGTTCGCGGCGCAGTCGCCGGAACTTCGAACGCACCCACGCGCTGCGCTTCAGCTTGCGACCGCCGATGACGACAAGGAGCCGCGCATCGGGCATCGCGTGCGCGAGCGCTTCGACGTTCTCGACGGCCGACGCGCGCGGTCCGGGGCTCGTGAACACGACGATGCGCGGCGCGTCGGAATCGTGCGATGTGCGGGTTCGTTCGATCACGATCGACCTCCCGCAGCCGCGGCGGCGCGCGCCGCGTCGTAGAGGTCGAGGTGAGCTTGCAGGCACGTACCCGTTTCGAACTTCTCTTCGCACCGGCGTCGATTGTCGGCACCCGCGGCGCGACGCCGATCGGGTGCGTCGATCCATGCGTCGAGCGCGGCCGCGAGGGCCGCGGCGTCGTCGCGCGGCACGATCGCGTCGCGTTGGCTCTCGGCGACCATCGAGCGCACGTCGCCGACGTCGGTCGACGCGATCGGCAAGCCGCTCGCCATCGCTTCGAGCACGACGAGCGGCATCTGTTCGGTCCGCGACGATAGCGCGAAGACGTCCATCTCGGCGTAGAGTGGCGCCGTGTCGGGCGTCGGTCCCGCAAAGCGCACGCGCTCGGCGACGCCGAGCTCGCTCGCGAGGCGTTCCGCGTCGGCACGTGTCGGCCCGTCGCCGACGAGCAAGAGCCGCGCGCGATCTCGATGTGCGCACTGCGCGAACGCGCGGATCAGCAGCGCCTGGTTCTTTTCGCCGCGGAAGTGCGCGACGTTGCCGATAACGACGTCCTCACCGGCGCGTCGAGCTGCATCGCCGCGCGGCCGGAACCGTGCAAGATCGACACCGTTCGGCAGATACTTCACGCGCGTGGCCGGCTGCTTCCACACCTCGGTCGCGACGCGTTCGAGCACGTGCGACGGGACGATGATCGCGTGCGCTGCCGGCAGCAGCGCGCGACGGATCCAAATGCGTCGGCGCAAGAAGCGATCGGTCTCTTGCGGGCCGAAGCCTTCTTCGTGATGGATCAACGCGCGCATCTTCGCGAGTCGCGCGCCGAGCACCGTTTCGATCGCGCCCCAGTTGTACGTGAGCACGAGGTCCGGCGCGGCCTTGCGGATGAGTCGCGCCATCGTGCGCGCGGTTCGCAGGAACCCGCCCGGTGGCGGCGGATCGACGAGCGTGCAATCGACGCCCTCGATGCGTTCGCGCGCTTGCGTCTGGCGGTCCATCGCGATGATCGTGTGGCGCGCTTCGCGGCCGAGCCGATTGACGAGCTCGGCGGCGCGCACTTGCGGGCCTCCCGGCGAAAACGTCGCGAACACGTGCAGAATGTGCATCGGTCGTCCGCTCCCGCTCGGTCAGCGCGGCGAGTCGGCGGGCGACGCGGCGTCGCGGCCCGCGCGATTCGAAGCGTCGGTGGAAGAATCCCGGTCGGTCGGCGCGGATCCGTCGCGCGGTTCCTTCGGCGCTTTGCCCGACGTCGTGTCAGCGGTCGGCGCATCGGCCGGCGCAGCGTCGTGCGTTCCGCGCGGAGCGTGGATCACGATCGCCTCGTCGATGAACGCGTTGCGGTCGGCTTCGGGCGTCCAGCCGAGGTCGCGCTTCGCGTCGGTCGTGTCGAGCGAGGTGAAGAAGCCGCGCGACTTGAAGTCGCGATACGACGGGAACTCGGCGCCGCGCCGACGGATCGCCTTCTTCACGAGCCACTTGAAGATCTCGATCGTCTGCATGAACCACGTCGGCGTGGGGTGGTAGCGGTAGTCGCGGCGCGTCCAAGTGCGAAGCTCGCGGATGTACTGCGAAGCGCTGAGCCGCACGTCGCCCGCGAGGTTGTACGCCTTGCCGTCGATGTCGTCGGCGTCGACCGCACCGATGAGGGCTGACGCAACGTCGCGCGCGAGCACGAACGGCAGCGGATTGTCGCCGCGACCCCAGCCCACGCAGTGATTGTCGCGCACCCAAAGGCCGACGCCGCTGTGATCGGGCGAGCCGCCTTCGCCGACGACGATCGCCGGGCGCACGATGACGTAGCGCAGGCCGCGCGAGGCCTCTTCGCGTAGCACCGCCTCGCTCGCGATCTTACCGCGCGAGTACGCGCCTCGGGTTTCGGGCCGCGGATCGGGCGGGGCTTCGCCCGTGATCGAACCGCCGTCGCCGAGCCACAGCGCAGCGCTCGTACTCGCGAATACGAGACGCCGGACTCCGTGCTTCTCGCAAGCGCGCGCGACGGTGCGCGTCGCATCGGCCATTTCGCGTTCGATCGCGGCCGGATCGTCGGCCATGCACGTCGCGAGGTGGATCACCGCATGGGCCCCCGCGAACGCGCGGTCGAGCGCTGCCGGATCGGCGGCGTCACCGCGCACGAGCCGGATGCGATCGTCACGCAACATCGTCGGCATCTTCACGGGATTGCGGACGAGCACGGTGACGGGACGTCCCGCATCGAGGAGCTGCGTGACGACGTTGCGGCCGACGAAGCCCGCGCCTCCCGTCACGACGATCTCGCCGTCGCGCGCGGGGCCCGGCTCGGGGAGCTCGGGGCGCGGCGGCTCGGGGGCCGTCGCGTTCGCGGCGTCGGCGGTGCGTTCGCAATACTCGAGCACTTCGGCGGCGGCCGCGGCATCGCACGGCAGCGGCCGTTGATCACGCAGCGCTTTGTGGAACGCGATGAGGCTGCGCTCCATGCCGACGAGATACGGATCGGTCGTGCCGCGGATCTTCGCGAGCGACAGCACGTAGTTGACCGCGCTCGCGGCGCCCTGCAGCACGACGCCCGCGCCGCCGCGCAGGCCGTTCATCGCGGCGTCGAACGGGTCGAGCCACCGCGTCTTGTTCGTTCGCAGCGAGGTGTTGCGAGCGAGGTCGAGCCGCGACGAGCCGTCGGTGCCGATCGCATGCACGGTCGTCTCGAGGTGATCTTGCCCGAAGGCGAGAAGCACCTGCGCCGTACCGCGCTCGCACTGCATCGAGAGTTGCCATCGGTCGAGGAACGGTCGCCCGTTCGCGAGCGTGCGACGCTGCGTCTGTGCGACGACGTCGCGGCACGGGCCGAGCAGCTCGTGCAGGATCGAGAACGGGTGCACGGCTTGCTCGAACAGGATGTTCGCTTCGCGTCGGAACATGAAGTGTCCGACGTCGCCCGTGCCGAGCTGCCGCAGCGGCACGTTGTGCACGATCGCGACATGCTCGAGCCGGCCGAGGCGCTCGCGATCGAGGTGGTTGCGCAACCCCGACACCGCGGGGTGGAAGACCATGTTGTGGTTCACGCCGATGCGCTTGCCGTTACGCTCGGCGATCGCCGCGAGCTCGCGGGCCTCGGCCGACGTCAGCGCGATCGGCTTCTCGACGATTACGTGCAACCCGGCTTCGAGGCACTTGCGCGCGACGTCGACGTGCGCGTCGGGCGGCACGATCACGTGCGCGACGTCGGCCTCACCGCGCGCGAGCCACGCGTCGACAGGCTCCTCGATCGCGGGGATCCCGTGCGTCTCGGCGAAGCGGCGGGCGCGCTCGGTATCGAGGTCGTGGACTCCCGCGATCTCGATCCAGCGGCATCGTTTGAGGGCGCTGACGTGGATCGGCGCGATGAATCCCGCGCCGAACAGGACGACGCGCGTCTTGGGCATTCCGAAGAGCATGGCGTGGCTATACACTTTCCGATTTCGACGGGCAAACCCACCCGCGGCGAGGCGTCGAGTGCGCGGACGCCCATGGGTTCATCGGTCGTGCGGCGGTGCGAAGTGAAGGTCCTCGACCGGCTTCGGAACGTCGGTTTCGCGCGTCAGGAGCGGCGTCGCGCGAGCCCTCCCGCAACGAGCAGCGCGAGCGCCGTCAGCGCGAGCCAGATCGGGCTCGAGACCGGAACGATCGCGGGCTGCGTCAGGAAGAGTCGCTGGCCGTAAATGCCCGAACCGTCGCCGTCCTGGCCCGATTGATCCTCCCAGATCACGAGGATCGACCCGTCCCCCGTCATCGAGACATCCGAGTCGAGTTGGTTGCCGTTCGTGACGCTGTTGATCAGGATCTCGGGGCCGAGCGGCGTCCCATCGAGGTCGAACGCGCGCCCGTACACGCCGGTCCCCGAGCCGTCGAGCGCGGAGTAGTCGTTCCACACCACGAACAGCGCGTTCTCGCCGTCCCATGAGGCGCGGCCGATGGCCTGCGTTCCGACCGTCGTTTCGTTGGCGATGATCTCGCCCGTCAACGGGGTGCCGTTGCGATCGAAGATGCGGAAAAGCACCGCGCCGCCGTTGCCGTCGCCCGTGCCGCCGAAATCGGTGTAGACCACGGCGAACGTCCCGTCGAGCCGAGAGACCACCGACGGCGCTTCCTGCGGCCCTGTCACCGTTACGTTGACCTGCAGCGAGGGCCACAGCGGGTTGCCCGAAGCATCGTAGCGGCGCACGAGCACGCGGTCGTTGCTGCCGTCGTCGGGATTGCGGCTCTGCCAGGCGATCACGAACTCGCCGTTGGGATCGGCACGCAGCGAGGGATTCACCTGCGCCATCGGGATGTTGTCGTCGTTGACGAGAAACTCTCCCGTGATCGGGGTGGCGTTCCACTCGAAGATTCGCGCGAAGATCCCGGCATTGCTGCCGTCGCCCGGAATGCTGTCCACCCACGCGAAGACCATGCGATTGGCGGCCGTGAAGTCGACCATGCACTCCCACTGCGAGCCCGCGAGCGTCTCGTTGATGAAGAATTCGCCGCCGACCTTGGTCCCGTCCGGATGGAAGCGCTGCGCGAGGACGCCCAGCAGCTCGCCGTCCGCCGCGTTGTAATCGGTCCAGATGACGATGAAGCGCCCGTCGTTGGCGATCGCGACCTGCGACTCGTTCTGCGTCCCGAACGTGGTCGTGTTCGCGAGCAGCTCGGCCGTCTTGGGCGTGCCGTTGGCGTTGTAGATGCGGACCTTGATGTTCGTGTCGTCGGTCCAGGTGACCGCGAACTCGCCACTCTCGTTCCAGTCGACGTGCGGCAGGAACTGGTTGTTGTTGATCTGATCGTTGATGCGGAACTCGCCGCCGACCTTGGCAGGCGGATCGAGGGCCGACACCGGTGCGGAGGCCCAGGCGAGCAGCAGGGCCGCCAGGATCGCCGACGCACGGAGCCGGAGCGGTGGCAGGGCAGGGGACATTCGAAGGATTCTCCAGATCGAGGACTCGGAAGGCGCTCTTCGGGCTCTCTCCAGGCTATTCGAGGCCGGGCTGGCTGTCAACGGCCCGGTTTTGAGGGCTCTCATGCAGGTCCAAGGGGCGTAAGGGAATACCGGGGTTGTCATCCGGGGCGCGGGCTGCTTTAATGGCGCGTTCTGGGGTTTCGTCTGAGAAGGTACTCGCTCGTTTCGGCCCGGCCACCGCTGCCGCCGGTTCCCCGCTCGGGCTCCGCGTCTCGCGCCTCGGTTCGTCAGGGACGCTGCCTCCGACCCCTCACCGTACCGCCGAAGATCCGCGTCTGCGGGGACGGTCTCTACGAAGACGGACTGGAAAGCGCGACGAGACGAACGACAAGGAGATGGGAATGGGAATGGAAGGGGCCCGAAGCGCGATGCGCTTCTTGGCGCCGCTCGCGATGTGTCTGTTCGCCCTGCTCACGGCGAACACGGTCGAAGCGAGCGGTCGATTGAAACCGAAGTTGATGTGCGTGGAAGACAACAACGACGGGACGTACACCGCACACTTCTTCGTGACGAACACCACGGGCGACGAGCAGAACATCCCGATCGGCTGGGAGAACCGCTTCTCGCCGGGCGATTGGGATCGCGGACAGGCCACCGAGTTTTCCGCGATGCAGATCACGCCGCAAGCGGCCGTCGTGACCTGGGACGGAAGCCCGATCGAGTGGAAGCTCAACGGCTACAGCGCCAAGGCCTCCAAGTGGTCCGATCACTGCGACTGCCCGGGGCACATCATCATCGAGCCCGCCGAAGCCACGCTGAACATCGGTGAAGAGATCACCGTCACGGCGACGGTGTTCGACGGCGCCGGCAATCCTCTCCCGGGCGTCGAGATCATCTTCGACGAGCTCCCCGAGACGAGCGTCAACGACATCTACCACGTCGCCACGTCGGATGCGAACGGCCAAGCGACGTTCACCTACACGAGCGAGATCGTCGGTCACGACACGATCGACGCGTTCGTCGAGGATGCCTGCATCGACCTCGGTCTCGGCATCGGCACGACGCTCGGAACGTGGTGCGAAGCG
>JAUIME010000965.1 GCA_030433195.1 bacterium | reverse complement strand
CGTCGCGGGTTCGCCCGAGCGCGGGTCGTCGACGCTCGCGACCTCGGACGGCTGCGCGATCGCGTCGGAGTTCGCGTCCTTCCACTTCGCGACCGAGACGCGTGCGCGTTGGTACGGCCGCAACAGTTCCTCGCGCGCGAGTCGGATGTTGCCGATCGAACCGTCGTAGTACGGCGTGAGCGGCAGCCCGAGCGCTTCCCAGTAGTCGCGCTGCGCGAGGACGAGCGGTGTCTCCGTCTCGCCGTCGTTCGTCACCGTGTAGAGCACCGTACCCTCGGGACCCGTGTAATCGAGCTTGCCGTGACTGAGTGGTTTGCCGGTCGGACCGTGATCTTGCGGGATCGGCAGATCGCGGCCGAGGTAGCGCTTGGTGAGCAGCCCGCGCGGATACGGTCGGAATCGCAGTGGCGCTTCGGCGTACGTGAAGAGATGGTCCCACGCGGTGTTCGCGTACGAATCGTTCGGGTCGCTGAGATCGCCGTCGCCGTTCACGTCGTCGGGGAGATTCCAGTACAGCATCTTCGGCCCTTCCGAGTACGTGTTGCGTTCGTGCTCGTACCACAACACGAGGCCGCGCGGCGCGAGGTCGGATTCGTTGAGCAGCGCGGGCTTCACGTTCGGTCCGCTCGACGTGCGCACGGCTTGGGCTAGGATGCTGTTGTACGGCGGCAGGATGCAGCAGTACGAGAAGTCGAAGCCCGTGCAGTGCATGCCGAGATCGTAGTGGATCGACACCAGGTACTCGCGCGGCGGGACGCGCGGTGCGTCACTCTTGTTCGTGCCGGTCGCGTCGGTCGTCGTGTCAGACGAACGCGGCGCGCTCGCCTCCGGCCAATCGGGAACCGGCTCGGCGTCGGGCGGCTGCGCACCGGCGAGGTTCACGGCGAGCACGACGGCGATACCGACGATCACGAGAAATGCGCCGAGCGTAGGAGTGCTCGTGCGCGGCGGTGTGGGTTGGGTTCGCATGGGACTCGAGGAGGAGCGGCCAAGACGGGTCACGATCCGGACGGATCACGGTCCGGACGTGCAGGTGAGTGGATCGAGAGCTCGAAGCACGGGCGTTCGGGCGTGCATTCTTCGGGAATGGCGGGCAGGTCGTCGGGCCCGAGGGGCTCGAGTGTCTTTGCGCAGTAGTAGTGCGTGAACGGGTGGACGCGCTCCATGAAGACGTCGTCGGCGAGATCGGGGATCTGTCCGTCGCGCATCCTTAGCGCATCGCACAGGTAGACCGGTCGCGGATACGGTTCGTTCGGATCGCGGACGGGCGCGTCTTCGGACGGCTCGTGAGCGCTCGCGTCTCGAGCATCGTCTTGCGATCGCGACGCGTCGGCCGGATTCGGAGGATCGGATTCGTTCATGGCGTTGCTCAACTCGCGAGGCTTTCGAGCGCGCGTCGCACGATGTTGCGTGTGAGCGGCACCTTGTACGCGTTCTCGCCGAGCGGCGAGGCATCGCGCACGGCGGCTTCCGAGGCCGCGCGGATCGAGCCCGTGTCGAGCGTCTTGCCCGCGAGCGCCGACTCGGCGTCGCGCGCG
>JAUIME010000964.1 GCA_030433195.1 bacterium | reverse complement strand
CTGGTCGCCATCGGCGAGGTCGCTCCCGACGATCGTTCCTTCGAGTGCGTACGAACCGCCGCTGTTCTCGTAGACGTAGGCGGCGCCGCGGACCGCGGGATCGGCGCGAGGCGCTCCGATCGCGAGTCGACCGCCATCGAGCGAGACGGAGGATCCGAAGAAGTCGCCATCGGGGGTCGTGACGGCGGGGTTCGAGATCTTCTGGACCTGCACCCAGGTGCCGCCTTGGTTCTCGAAGACGTAGACGGCGCCCGAGTCGGCGCCCGTGTCGTCGGATCGCGGCGCGCCGACGACGAGTGTGGTCCCGAGGATCGCGACGGCACTGCCGAAGAAGTCTCCGGCGGCGGCGTCGTCGGCTTCGACGCGGGCGACGTGCTGCCATTGCAGGCCTCGTCGAAAGAGCTCGACCGCTCCGGCATCGACCGCCGTGGCGTCGTCGCGCGGAGAACCGACAGCCGCTTCGATGTCGCTGATTGCGACGGCTGCGCCGAAACGGTGTCCGGTGTCGCCGTTCGGCGCGACGAGCTTGCCGTCGAGCGCCCACGCGAGCGGGGCGGACTTGCGGAACACGTACGCCGCGCCCGAGTCGACGGCGAGCGCGTCGTGGAACGGCGCGCCGCTGATCGCGCGTTCGCCGTCGACGTCGACCGCCCAGCCGAACTGATCGCCTTCGGCCGCGTCGCCGCGCACGAAGTCGATCTCGAAGAGGTAGGACTGCGCGGCCGCGCGCTCGGCGACGATTGCGAATCCGCACGCGAGGAACGCGAGCATCGCGACGACCCGTACGAAGCCGCGCGCGACCTCGCGAAGGTGCGCCACGGTAGCGTTTGTCCGCGGTCGGCGGTCTCGTCTCACGATTCGGGTGTTTCGGGCCGATTCGGCCTTCGTGCTATGCGTCATGGTCACTCTACTGAACGTTCATGATGACGGCGTTGGTGATGCTGACGTTGCGCGGGCTGCTCGCCTCGAAGTTCGTGATGATGCCCTGCAACGTGAACATGCTGCCGATGGGAAGGTTCACGGGATCTCCGGTCGGCTGGCTCTCGAAGATCGTCGGTGCGTTGTTCGGGTTCGCGATCATCGTACCGAAATAATTGCTCGCGCCCACCTTGCTCGTCTTGCCGATGTTGTTCCACACGCTCACGGGCATGCCGTTGCGCGTGATGAGGAAGTCGAAGCAGGCGCTGCCGAGTCCGAACGGGAGCGCGATGATCGAGCCCGCGTCGGGGACGCCGGCGTTCATGTGGACGACGAACTTGCCCGGACCGGCGGGCGGGCCGTCGATCTCGAGCGTGATCGGCCCTGCGAAGCTCACGGGGACCACGTAGCCGGCGCCGCTGCCCGTCGAGCCGTTGACGCGGATCACGTCGACGTCGGCGTCCTGGCCTTGGCATTGGCCGATCGGCACGCCGTCACAACTGATCGTGAGCGTGCCCTCGCCCTTTTCGCCCTCGAAGCCACCGATTCGCACGAGGTATTCGCGACCGGCGACCACCGAGAGCGAGAGTTCGGATTTACGGTGGCAGAAGTCGTCGTTGCACGCG
>JAUIME010000963.1 GCA_030433195.1 bacterium | reverse complement strand
GAGTCGTCCGATGTGGACGCCGAGATCGACGGTGTCGACAGCAGCCTCGGATCGGCGCAACGCCGCGAGCGCATCGCTCAGCGACAACCCACGCTGCGGCCCCTCGGTGTGCACGAGCTTCGACGCGGGGATGACGACGCACCCCGGCGCGGCGCGCCGATCGATCTCGCGAAGCGCGGCGAGAATGACACGCGCGACGTTGTCGAGCGCGAGATTCGCTTGCTCGTACGATCCGATCTGTTCTTCGTAGGTCACGACTTCGGCGGTTGTCGTCTCGATGCGACGCTCGATCTCGTCGAGGGTCGACTGCGCGTTTGCGGCTTCGGTCGAGACCGCGTCGCGGAGCGCTTCGAGGCGGCGTCGTTCGTCACGCCAGAGTGCCGACTCGCGGTCCATCGTGACGCGGTCACGGTTCGTGGCGCGCACGATCTCGATCCACGCTTGGGGATCGGTCTCGGTCGAGTCGGGCTTCGACGCGATCGTGGCTCCGCAGGTGAGTGCGACTGCGGCGGCGAGACCCAACGTTCGACGGAGCATGGGACGACCTCGGTACGACGAGTACGAAACGGGGCGCAGGTCGAGACGGAGCATGGGCCGGGACAGGTGCGGGAGCTCGTCGCAAACCACCTTCGTGAGAACGGCGAGTCGGGTCCGGCCTGACGATTCCGGTCCTTGCGGTTCGTCTCGAGTTGTCGCGCAGCGACGGCAATCGGTCGCTACACGAGGCCGATCAACGGAGGCCTGTCACCTCGGTTCGATCAAAGTTGCGCTTTCGCGAACGTTGTCAGTGTGATGCGCGAGTGTTTGCGAGGGGATGCGACGGAGAAGGGTCGAGGTCTTGATCGGAAGCGAGGAGACTCAAGCGCCGTCGACGATGACTTGTCGGACGGTATCGCGCGGTGCGATGGTGATCGTCGCGGTGGCGGGCTCGGTTCCGCCGAAGACGTGCACGCGCCAGACCCCGGGCTCCACGGCGTCGAATCCGAATGCGCCGCCGGGGCGCACGACGGTGGCGCGCCTGCGGCGGCGATCGTCCTCGCTCTCGGCGATCGGTTCGAGCTCGGCTCGCAGGCCCGCGACGTCGCCGAACCCCATCGCCCGAATCTCGAGGAAGGTGCCCGGCAGCACGAGATCGTGCTCGCTTTCGTCGATCGAGAACGCGTTGTCGAGGACGAGTGGCGTGCCGCACGAAGGAGCTTCGACAAGTACCCGGTAGATGCCCGGAAGAAGGGCGATCGCGAAACGTCCGTCGGAGTCGTATATCGCGGTCGTCGGTGCGCCGGGTGAAAGGCTCGGTACCGAAGAGGAGGATTCTCGAATCCTCTCGACGACGACAGCGCGATCGGGCCGGTCGACAATCCCTGCGATCGGTACGTCGCCCCTTCGGCGCACGCGCCCGGTCCAAAGCGACGTTTCTTCGGTGGCGCCGAAATCGACGCGCTGGGTGCTGCCGGGCTGGAGCACGACCTCGCGGTCGGCGAGCGTGCGGTCCCCGAGTCGAAATGCGACACGGATCTTCCCGGCGCGAAGGTCGTCGATCGCGTAGCC
>JAUIME010000205.1 GCA_030433195.1 bacterium | reverse complement strand
CGTCAGCACGTCCACCGAGGTGCGCATCGAAAGGAGCTTCTGCTTGATGCAAGAGCCGATACCTACCGAGTGAGAAGCGGCGCGTTTCGACGGCCGCTTCTCCTCACGTCTTCGTTTCCCCTCCCGCGTTTCCTTCCCTCGATTCGTCGGTGCCGCGCTCGGTCGCGTGCCGCAGCACGAATCGCCCCATCCTCCACCCGATCGCACGTCGTTCGACGACGTCGAATCTCCTCGTCACGGCCTCCGACCCGAGCCATCGCTCGCACCGACGACGGTCCACCACCATCGCGATGATCCGACCGTCCGGTCGAAGCACGCGCTGCAATCGATCCGCCGTCGTTTCCAAGTAGGCATCCGTGCCGGGGATCGTGCGCAATACGGTCGGGTCTTTGCCGCGCACGGCGAGCTTTCGCCACCCCGACGATCGTAAGAGCGCGAGCGGGTGGAAGCTCCCGGGCTCGAGTACGAAGCGGCTGACGACGAGGTCGATCGAGCGCTTCGGCTGCTTCGCGAGGAACGCGTTCACGTCTTCGAACGCGTAGGGGGTCAGCGGGGATGCGAACTCCGGCAAGCCCACGCAGCGGAAGCGACCCGCGCGATCGCCTTCGCTCATGCATTCGGCGAATCGCACGCGCCGACCCGGTCCGAGCTCGACGACGTCGAGCGCCGCGATCGTGTCGCGTGGACCGTAATCTTCGAGCAGACGGTCGAGGAGCGGGGCGAAGGGCACCAACCGATCGTCGTCGCGGCCGAGCCAACGGGGGATCGCGGCGCGGTACGATTCGATCCGGCGGAACCCGGGCGGCGCATGCCACTCGATGCCGCCGCGTCGTGTCATCGGGCGAGGACTCGCGTGAGTCGGATGGTCTCTTCGTCGAGCTGCTTGGGCTTGCCCGCGATCTCTTCGAGCGGTGTGGTGCAAACGTGCCCGTCGATCCATCCGACGAGCACGCCCGACTCGCCGCGGCGCAAACATTCGATCGCGGCGTGACCGAAGCGCGACCCGAGAATGCGGTCGAACGACGTCGGAGTGCCGCCGCGCTGGATGTGCCCGAGGCGCGTCGCGCGGAGCGTCGCGAGGCCGGGCTCGTGTTCGTCGCAGTACGCGATCAGACGGTCGAGATTGCACGGCGCGCCCTCGGCCACGACGATGATCGAATGCGACTTCCCGCGCTCGAAAGAACCGCGGATGATGGCGACGACCTCCTCGGGCGTCGTCTCGACCTCGGGGATCACGACGCACTCGGCGCCGCCCGCGATGCCCGCCATGAGCGCAAGGTAGCCGCACCCGCGTCCCATCGTCTCGACGGCCGACGCGCGATTGTGCGACGACGCGGTCACGCGTAGCTTGTCGATCGCATCGATCGCGACGTTGAGCGCGGTATCGACACCGAGCGTGACGTCGCTGCCGCACAGGTCGTTGTCGATCGTCGACGCGATGCCGATCACGGGGAAGCCGAGCGCCTTCAGCGCCGCCGAGCCGGTCTGCGATCCGCTGCCGCCGATGACGACCAGCGCGTCGATGCCGCGTCGCTCGAGGTCGGCCAAGGCGGCGTGACGGTTCGCCTCGTCGTGGAACTCGTCGCATCGTGCGCTTCCGAGCACGGTGCCGCCGTGCTGCAGGATCCCGCCGACGTCACGCGGACCGAGCGGATCGATGAGTCCGTTGAGGAGACCGTAAAACCCGTTGCGCACGCCGAAGACTTCGAGTCCGTGGAAGACGGCCGTACGCGTGACGGCGCGGATCGCCGCGTTCATGCCCGGCGCGTCGCCGCCGCTCGTGAGAACTGCCACTCGCTTCATGCGTTCGTACCTCGTCCGCCGATCCCGTCGCGCCGATCCCGTCGCGCGCGTGCCCCGGTTGATCTTTCGCGAGGCGGCTGGAACAATGACGCTTCGAGTGACGCACCGTCAGCCTGATGACTCCTTCGAGAGAAGACCCATGCCCGCATCTCCGTCTCCTTCCGATCCGTCGACCGCATCGTCTTCGGCATCGCGCACCGAGAGCGAACCGCTCTGGACTCCCGACGCCGCCCGCCGCGAGTCGGCGAATCTAACATCGTTCCTCGAGAGGGTAAACCGCGACCGAGGGCGTTCGTTCGACTCCTATGCGGCCTTGCATCGATGGTCGATCGAGTCGCCCGACGAGTTCTGGACGGCAATGTGGGACTTCGGCGGGGTGGTGGCCGAGAAGCGCGGGGACGTGGTCGTCGACGACGTCACGAAGATGCCCGGTGCGCGATGGTTTCCCGAGGCGCGCCTCAACTTCGCACAGAACCTTCTGCGTGACGGCGGCGCCGAGACCGCGATCGTCGCGCGGCGTGAAGACGGTCGCACGACCGAGACGACACGCGCCGAACTGCGTCGCGCTGTCGCTCGCTGTGCGCGCGGATTGCGGGCGCTCGGCGTACAGCCCGGCGATCGCGTCGCGGGCTACTTGCCGAACATCCCCGAGACGATCGTCGCGATGCTCGCCGCCACGAGCCTCGGCGCGATCTGGTCGTCGTGCTCGCCCGACTTCGGTCTCGACGGTGTCGTCGATCGGTTCGGACAGATCGAGCCGCGCGTGCTCTTCACCGCGGACGGCTACTTCTACAAGGGCAAGAGCTACGACTCGCTCGCGACCGCGCGCGGCGTCGTCGACAGGATCGCGTCGATCGAGACGGTCGTCGTCGTGCCGTTCGTCGGGGATGCCGACACCGGCGCATTCGAGGGGATTCGGGGTGCGGTCGGCTACGGTGATTTCCTCGGCTCCGACGACGATCCCGAGCTCGTGTTCGAGCAGCTCCCGTTCGACCATCCGATCTACGTGCTGTACTCGTCGGGGACGACGGGCAAGCCGAAGTGCATCGTGCACAGCGCCGGCGGCACGCTGCTCGAACATCTCAAGGAACTCATGCTGCACACCGACCTGCGCTCGGGCAGCCGATTCTTCTACCACACGACCTGCGGCTGGATGATGTGGAACTGGCTCGTGAGCGGGCTCGCCGTCGGCTGCACGATCATGCTCTACGACGGCTTCCCGTTCTGGCCCGACGACAAGGCGCTCTTCGACTACGCCGAAGCCGAACGCGTCGAGTTCTTCGGCACGAGCGCGAAGTTCATCGCGGCGGCCGAGAAGGCCGGACTGAAACCGGCCGAGACGCACGACCTCGCGCCGCTTCGCGCGATCCTCTCGACGGGCTCGCCGCTCGCGCCCGAGAGCTTCCGCTACGTCTATCGCGACGTGAAGGCCGACGTGCACCTGGCGTCGATCTCGGGCGGCACCGACATCGTCGGGCTGTTCGCGGGCGGCAACCCGACGGCGCCCGTGTATACCGGCGAAATCCAATGCATCCCGCTCGGCAAGGACGTCCGCGTATTCGACGACGACGCGCGCCCGGTGATCGGCGAGAAGGGCGAGCTCGTTTGCACGCGCGCATTCCCCGCCATGCCCGTCTACTTCTGGAACGATCCCGAAGGCGAGCGGTATCACGCGGCGTACTTCGACGTCTATCCGGGCGTCTGGCGTCACGGCGATTGGGTCGAGATCACGGAGCGCGGAGGGATGATCATCTACGGACGATCCGATGCCGTACTCAACCCGGGCGGCGTGCGCATCGGCACGGCAGAGATCTACCGCGAGGTCGAGACGTTCGACGAAGTCCTCGAAGCGATCGTCGTCGGGCAGGAACAGGACGGCGACGAACGGATCGTCTTGTTCGTACGCCTGCGTGACGACGTCACGCTCGACGACGCGCTCGTCAAGCGGATCCGCACACGCATCCGCGAAGGCGCGAGCCCGCGACACGTCCCCGCGAAAGTCGTCGCCGTCACCGACATCCCACGCACGAAGAGCGGCAAGATCGTCGAGATCGCGGTGAAGAACGTACTCCACGGCCGTCCGAACAAGAACCTCGAGGCACTCGCGAACCCCGAAGCCCTCGATCAATTCCGCGACCGACCCGAGCTCGCCGACTGACGGGCTCGCTTTCGTGGGGCCGCGTCGGCGGGGCGGGGTGGAGCGACGGGGGCGAGGTGCTCATGTCGCTCGGGGCGGGCGGCGCGGTGTCGGGCGTCGAGCGATGCGTGGACGAGCATGCAGGGGGGACGGGCCGTGTAGGAGCCTCGCTCCAAAATCGCTTCTCGCCCTCGTCACTCCACCCCGCCCCTCATCGGACGGGACCTCCGCGCGCGACTCCGTTCTCCGGCGGCGTCGGGCCCGTCACGGCGATCTCGCTTGTGCGGAAGCCACGACAAATCATTGCGCACCGACCGGTGTGCGGCTCGCGAGCGCTCCGCTTACGACCTCGAATCGCTCGTCGCTGCTGCTGCTGCTGCTGCTGCTGCTGCTGCTGCTCGGGTGTCTAGCAACGCGACGGACTCACGACGGTGCCGTGGTAGCGCAGGCTGGCGAAGGAACGGTGGTCGTGGACTCGTGATCGCGGGAAACGTTGCGATCGTTCTGCGAGGATGCGTGCCCGCTCGATTAGAGGCCAACGGTCGAATCCACCTCGATTCGTCCGGAGCACTCTCGGAGTAGGGCGTCGTTCGCAAGATCGAATCCTCGAGGGGCGGGGTGGAGTGACGAGGGCGAGAAGCGATTTTGGAGCGAGGCTCCTACACGGCCCGTTCGCTCCCGCATACTCGTCCATCGATCGCACGCCGAGCGTGTCGCGCCCCTCGCCCCGAGCGACATGAGCACCTCGCCCTCGTCACTCCATCCCGCCCCGTCGCCGCGGGCGGAGCGGCATCGCGGCCGCTATACGGAAGGAATGGGAAGCGCGCGGTAGAACTTGCCGGGGAGCTCGTGCCCGATGATGTCGGCCGCCACGCGCGCCGCTTCCACGTAGGCTTCGAGGTCGATGCCGGTGGCGACGCCGATCTCTTCGCACAGGAAGACGATGTCTTCGGTGCAGACGTTGCCGGCCGCGCCGCGTACGAACGGGCAGCCGCCGAGGCCGCCGACCGACGCATCGAGGGTGCGGACTCCTGCGAGGAGCCCTGCGTAGACGTTGGCGATACCGCAGCCGCGCGTGTCGTGCAGGTGCAGTGAGACGTCCGCTTCGGGGAGCTTCTCGCGAACGATCGAGACGAGGCGTTCGACACCGGCCGGGTTGGCGTAGCCCGTGGTGTCGGCGAGGCAGATTTCGCGGAAGCTCGCGCCTTGCTCACGGGCGGCGCGCTCGGCGCGTTCGACGACGTCGAGTGCGGCTTCGGCCGGAACGCGTCCGGTCTCGTTGGTACCGAAAGCGCACGAGAGCATGAGCCCGTGCAGCGGCATGTCGTGGGCTCGGAAGGCCTCGATCCACTTCGGGAATGCCGCGAGCTGCTCGTCGATGGAGGAGTTGTTGTTGCGTTTCAAGAAGTCGTCGCTCGCGGCGAGCGGGATCCACGCGTCGTTCTCGAGGCGCTCCGAGGTTGCCGCGCGTTCGAGCCCGCGCACGTTGAGGTACAGCGCCGTGTAGCGAACCGACGGTTGCGCGCGGAACCCCGCGACGATCGCTTCGGCGTCGGCCATGTTCGGCACGCGGTCGGGGCGCACGTACGACGCGACTTCGATCGTCGACACGCCGGTCGCCGAGAGCGCGTCGATGAGCTCGAGCTTGCGCTCGGTCGGCACCGGTGCGGGCAGGGTCTGGAAGCCCTCGCGGGCTCCGACTTCGCGGATCGTGACGCGGTCGGGAAGGGCCATGGCCGATCGATGCTCCTCGTGGTCGGGGACCGTGGCGCTCGCGCGCCGCGTCCGTCCTCTCGAATCTCAGTCGCCGCCCATCGAGCGCAACATGCGCTCGGCGAGCTTGGCCGCGGGCTCGTCGGGGAATCGCGTGACGAGCACCCGGGCGGTCGCCTCGGTCTTCGCGCGGTCGCCCGTCGACTGATACAGCGTGAGCAGGCGGCCGAGCAATGGCGCGAGGCGATCGTCGTCGTCCTGCATGGACGCGGCGGCGGCTTCGAAGTGCCGGATCGCGCCCGCCTCGTCGCCCCGGTCGCGCCGGATCTCGCCGGCCGCGCGATGGGCCGTCGCGTGCGTCGGGTCGATCTCGAGCGCGAGGTCGAACGCGCGGAGCGCCTCGTCCTCGCGTCCGGACTCTTCGAGAAGCTGTCCGAGTCGTGCGGAGGGTGCCGCGCCGAGTAGGCCGGTCGACCCCTCGGGGATCGAGCGCAGCGTTTCGATGGCCTCGTCCATGACTCGTCGCGCTTCTTCCTCGCGCCCGTTCCTGGCGATCGAACGGGAGTGCGCGGCGAGCGTGTCGGCCAGCGTGAAGTAGCTGTGCGGGAGGTCGGGGCGGATGACGACGAGGCGTCGGGCCGCGTCGAGCGCGTTGGACCATTGGGCCTGCCGAGCTTCGAAATCCGCCAGCCGCCGCAGCACGTCGTAGTTGGCGGGATCGTCACGACGCAGGTCGCGAAGGATCCGCGTTGCCGCCGCCTCCTCGCCCGCCGCCGCGAGGCTGGTCACTTCGTCGAGCTTGTCGATGACGGGGTACATCTCGACGGGGTGGCGCAGCGTCTCGAGCGGTGGAAGCTCCTCCTCGGCGCGGCCGCCGATCGCGTAGCCGAGTGCCTCGAGGCGCGCGAGCTCTTTGGGATCTTGCACGAGGCCGACCCCGACGGCGCTCTCGCCGGGGCGATCGCGAAGGAGAGCGTCGAGGCGGCGCCCGAGCCGCTCGATGATCTCGGGGTGCTGCTCGGCGACGTTCGTGAGCTCGTCGGGGTCCGTCGCGAGATCGTAGAGCTCGGGGTAGGGACCGCGGATGTACTTCCATCGGGCATCGCGCACTTGGAAGAGCGGCGACCATCCGTACGATTCCCACGGCAGCATCGTTTCGCTGTACGAGATCGTCTCGTCGCTCTCGCGCGTTGCGCGACCTTCGAGCGTGTCGCGGAACGTCACGCCTTGCATCTCGTCGCCGATCTCGAAGCCGAGCAGATCGAGCAGCGTCGGAGCGACGTCGACTTGCTGGACGAGCCGGTCACTGCGCCGTCCACCGGCGATCGCGTCACCCGCGTACACGATGAGCGGAATGCGCTGGGTGTCGTGATACACGAACATGCCGTGCGTGCGCTCGATGTGCGGCCCGCCGATGCCCTCGCCGTGATCGCCGACGATCATGACGAGCGTCCGATCCATCCGGCCGGTCTCTTCGAGGCGTTCGAGCAAGACTCCGATGAAGTAGTCGATGTACGCGATTTCGACGTCGTAGGCGACGTCGGGATCGAGCGGGTCGGCCGCGGGCGGCGTGAACTTCGGGCGCTGGGTACGCGGCAGGTGCGCGTCGTAGTAATGCACCCAGAGAAACCACGGCGCGTCCTCGCGAAACGAGTCGGCCAGGCGCATCGCCGAAAGCGTCACGCGATCCGCGGGGCGCGACGGATCGACCTGCGTCTCGCGCGTCATCTCCGAGTCGTCGTCGTCGTAGTGATCGAAGCCTTGCGCGATGCCGAAGCGGCT
Organism: bacterium; assembly: GCA_030433195.1. GTDB lineage: Bacteria > Planctomycetota > JACOTG01 > JACOTG01 > JAUIME01 > JAUIME01. The sequence goes on along the minus strand of JAUIME010000205.1, from coordinate 837 downwards.
GTCGAGGACGGTCGATCCGATCACGGCCGCGGTCTGATAGCCGGCATCTTGCAGGATCTCGGCGACCGAGGTGCGCGATTCGGGGAGCGAGTAGAACGCGTTGCCGCGCACGCCGTGGAAGGGCGGGTGCGTCCCCGTGAGAATCGACGCGTGGGAGGGGAGCGTCGTCGGCGTGGCCGCGACCGCTTGGTCGAAGACCACGCCCTTCGCGCCGAGCTCGTCCATGCGCGCGGTGCGAGCAGACTCGCGACCGTAGATGCCGAGTCGGTCCTGGCGCACGGTATCGATCGTCACGAGGAGCACGTTCCAACCCTCGAGATCGGCGGATGTCGACCGCGAGCAGCTCGCGAGCGGGAGCGCGACCGCGACGAGGAGGAGGGCCGCAAGGGCCGAGTGCTTCGTGAAGAATCCGGGGCGGTGTTTCATGGGGTGTCCGATGCCGCGGGGTGGTGTTTTTCGTGCAAACGGCTGTGAGTCTACCTGATCTCGCAGATGAGCGGAACTTCCGGGATTCGGCTCAGGCGCGAGGGGGGGAAGGTACGAAGGAGAGTCGGGAGACTTCCGAAATGAGACGACACTACGATCGCGATCAATGCGCGCGCGTTCTCGGCGTCGCGCCGAATGCGAGTGAAGACGAGATCAAGCGGGCCTACCGCCGACTCGCGCGCACCTGGCATCCGGACCGGCATACGCGCGACCGGGAGGCGCAGCACCGCGCCCATCTCGCGTGGGTGCGTGTTCAGGTGGCGTACGAGACGCTGTGCGGCGAGCGGTCCGCGGTGCCGATCACGGCGAGATCGTCGTCGAGCCGGCAAGCTCCCGGGCGCCCGGCGAGAT
>JAUIME010000962.1 GCA_030433195.1 bacterium | reverse complement strand
GCCGAATCGAAATAGATGCTCGACACGAGAAGTGCGAGAAAGACCCACGCGACGGGGCTCGCGACCGGTGGCGGCGCGTTCGCGCCGGCGCGAAGACGATCGATCGACAATGCGCGCGACACCGGCATCCACGGCAACGCGAAGGACACGAGCAAGTACAGACCGTCGAGGTGATACTCGAATCCGTTCGGTACGGCGAGGAAGCCGAGAAACACGACGGCACACCCGTAGTTCACGGCCGCGCAGAGGCGCGTACGATAGCCGAGCACGATCCCGAGGGCCGCGATCAGCCACAACACGAGCCCGGGAGCCACGGGGATCCGGCTCGCGGCAACATACGGAACGTCGTCGAAGAAGAGCGGGCGAAACCGCAGAAGATCGATCGTCTCGAGGACCAAGCACACGCCGAAGCCGATGCGAAAGAGCGCGAGCGGAGTCGCGTCGACGGGCTGCGGTTCGCTACGACGGCGAGCCTCGATCGCGGCCGGAGCGCGAAGCAGGCGCGCGGCGAACGCCCCCGCCCTGCGGATCGTGTCGATTCCGGGCGCGCTCACGAACGACCTCTCGGCCGCGATGTCCGAGCGCCGCGACGCGTGCTAGACTCCGCGACGACCGTTCCCGACTCGCACACGAGGATCGCAGTTCGTTGAACGTTTCGGCTCACTTCTGGTCGGTTTGGCCGACGGTACGCCATTCCGTCCTTCCGTATCGATCGATCGCGTCGTCCGCTTGGGCGACGACCCTCGCCGACCCCGACCGCGGCGAGATTCCGCTCACCGGCTTGTGGACCGAAGTCGAAGGCGCGCGCACGGCCGTTTTGATCGTGCACGGGCTCGGCGGAAGCTTCGGCCGGCACTACTGCATCCGGGCCGCCCGCGCCGCCGCGATCGCCGGCGCTTCGTCGTTGCAGCTCGCGCTCCGGGGCGCGGACGGCAGCGGCGCCGATCTGTACCACATGGCGCTCACCGCCGATCTCGATGCCGCGATCGCGTCGCCCGAGCTCGCACGATACGACTCCGTCGTGCTCATGGGCTTCTCGGTGGGAGGGCACATCGCTCTGCATCACGCGATCACGACGAGCGATCCGCGCATTCGCGCGGTCGCCGCCGTTTGCTCGCCGCTCGACCTGGTCCGCTCCGCTCGCGCCATCGACGCGCGACGCGCGTGGATCTACCGTCATTGGGTACTCGGCGGCCTCAAGAAGATGTACGAGGCCATGGCCGCGAAGCAAGACGTCCCGTCGCCGCTCGAGGACGTGCGCGCCGTTCGCACGATTCGCGACTGGGACTCGCTCACGATCGTGAAGCGCTTCGGATTCGGTCACGTCGATCGCTACTACGAGACGGCGAGCGTCGCGCCTCGACTCCCCGAGCTGAACGTTCCCGGGCTTTACGTCGCGACGCGTCACGATCCGATGGTGCCGCGCTGGACGGTCGTCGATGCGCTCGCGAACGCGTCGCCCGCGCTCGAAGCGCGCTGGCTCGACGACGGGGGGCACGTCGGGTTCCCGAAGCGCAGCGGTGTCGAAGCCGCGATCATCGACTGGTTGCTCGAACGCGCG
>JAUIME010000204.1 GCA_030433195.1 bacterium | reverse complement strand
GCTCGCCGAGCTCGGTATCGACCCGAGTACGCGCGCGAAGGATCTCACGGAAGACGAAGTGACGCGCATCTCGGCGTACATCGAGCGCAACCTCACCGTCGAGGGGCAGCTTCGCCGCCAGCTCGCGCAGAACATCACGCGCCTGAAGGACATCGGCTGCTACCGCGGCATCCGCCACCGCCGTGGCCTGCCGGTTCGCGGACAGCGAACGCAGTCGAACGCGCGAAGCCGCAAGGGTCCGAAGCGGACCGTGGCCGGCAAGAAGAGTGTCAAGCAGATGCGCTGACCGAACCGGTCGCCTCGGCTTCGGCCGGGCGGCAGGGTAAAGTCACGCGAATCGGATAGAGGTTCTCGAGGCGGACGTCGGTCCGCCCGAGTCATGTCAAGGCGAGTCGTCGGCGGTCGCGCATGCGCGCCGTCCTTCGAAACGCGCGGGAAGCAGCCGAACACAAACAAGAACCGGTCGATCGGGCGCCAGTCCGGGCGATCCATCGCGAGCGACGAAAACGCATGGCGAAACCGAAGCGCAAGAAGGTCCGAAGGAGTGTCGCGAAAGGCATCGTGCACATCAACGCGACCTTCAACAACACGATGATCACGATCACCGATCTCAACGGCGACACACTCTGTTGGGACAGCGGTGGCACGATCGGATACAAGGGCTCGAAGAAGAGCACTCCGTACGCTGCCCAGCGCGCGGCCGAACGCGTCGCCGACAAGGCGAAGAAGTTCGGAATCCGCGAGGTCGAGGTCCGGACGAAGGGTCCCGGGAGTGGTCGCGAGTCGGCGATTCGCGCGATCCAGGCCGCTGGTCTCGAAGTGCGCGCGATCGAAGATCGCACCCCGCTGCCGCACAACGGATGTCGTCCGCGCAAGAAGCGACGCGTCTGACGGAGTCGCGCCGAGTTCTCTGTGGGGCATTCGCCGCCGCAGAATCATCGAACATCCTGGAGAGCCCCGAGCCTTGCGGCCGGGGTGCCGTCCGAGACCGCCGTGGGTTTCGCGGCCGGCGTGACACGCGCCGAGAATCAGTTGGAGACAGGTAATGGCGAGATATGGTGGGCCGGTATGCCGGCTCTGTCGACGTGAAGGGGTGAAGCTGTACCTCAAAGGCACGAGGTGCGATTCTCCCAAGTGCAGCATCGTGAAGCGCGAGCAGCCGCCGGGCGTGCACATCTGGCGTCGCGGCAAGGTTTCGAAGTACGGCCTCCAGCTCCGTGAGAAGCAGAAGCTGAAGCGAAGCTACGGCATCATGGAACGTCAGTTCCGCCGCATCTTCGGGATCGCGACCGCGACTCGTGGCAACACGGGCGAAGCGCTGCTGACACTCGTCGAGCGTCGTCTCGACAACGTCGTCTACAGCCTCGGACTCGCCGTCTCGAGGCCGCAAGCGCGCCAGATGATCGGGCACGGCCATATCACGGTCGATGGCCAGCGCGTCGACATCCCTTCGTTCTTCGTCCGTGAGGGGCACGTCATCCGCGTGTCGTCCAAGGACAAGGTGAAGAAGGCGGTCGAAGAGAACCTGGAGATCGCCAAGTCGCGCGGGATCCCGGAGTGGCTCGAACTCGAGGCCGACAAGCAGACCGGTCGCGTCATCCGTCTGCCGCGTCGTGACGAGCTCGCGGCCGAAATCCAGGAGCAGCTGATCGTCGAGCTGTTGTCGAAGTAATAGGGCTCAGGGAGGAAGTCGATGCGAATCCGCTGGCGCGATTTTGAGCTTCCGACGCGCGTGATCCTCGATCGCGAGCAGTCGACCAACGTCTACGGACGCTTCATGGTGGAGCCGTTCGAGCGTGGCTTCGGCACGACCGTCGGCAATAGCCTGCGTCGCGTGCTGCTCTCCTCTCTGGAGGGCACGGCCGTCACCTCGATCAAGATCGAGGGGGTCCTGCACGAGTTCACGCCGCTCGACGGTGCCGTCGAAGACGTCACCGACATCATTCTCAACATCAAGAATCTCCTCGTTCGCCTCGAAACCGACGAACCGGTGACGTTGCGCATCGAGCAGAACAAGAAGGGGCCGATCACGGCCGGCGACATCGAGGGTCTCGCGAACACCGAGATCATCAACCCGGACCTGCACATCGTCGAGATGTCCGAGAAGAAGCCCTTCGTCATGGAGATGGAGGTCCGGAAAGGGCGTGGCTATGTCACGGCCGACGAGAACACCGACGAAGAGCAAGAGATCGGCCGCATCCCGGTCGACTCGATCTTCTCGCCCGTGCGACGCGTTCGCTACAAGGTCGAGAACACTCGCGTCGGGAAGCTCACCAACTACGATCGCCTCATCCTCGAGATCTGGTCGGACGGCACGATCGAGCCGAACCTCATTCTCGTCGAAGCGGCGAAGATCCTGCGCAAGCACCTCAACCCGTTCGTGCACTACAGCGACGCCGGCCCCGAAGTGCCTGCCGAAGAGAACATCTTCGACGGCTTCGACGAGGCGGTCGCCGAGGGTGCGGGCGGCGATGATTCGTCCGAGCAGCTGTCGCGACCGATTTCCGATCTCGACCTCTCGGTGCGCGCGTCGAACTGCCTCGCGGCCGAGAACATCTTTACGATCGGCGAGCTCGTTCGCCTGACCGAAGCCGAGATGCTCGAGATCCGCAACTTCGGCAAGACGTCGCTCAAGGAAGTCCACAAGAAGCTCAGCGAGCTGGGTCTGTCGCTCGGCATGACCTCGTCGGTGGAATCGAAATAGTCGAGTCCGAGTCGATTCGAGACTCGTAGCGAACAAGAGGGAACACCGCGATGAGACATCGCAAGACGGGACGGAAACTGGGCCGCAACAGCTCGCACCGCAAGGCGCTCGGACGCAACTTGGTCTCGAGCCTCTTCGAACACGGTCGCATCACGACGACCGTCGAGAAGGCCAAGGAATACCGTCCGATGGCCGAGAAGATGATCACGCTCGCCAAGACGCGCAACCTGCACAACATCCGGCGAGCCGTTTCGATCCTTCAGAACAAGGACGTCGTCAAGAAGCTCTTCGAGGAGATCGCACCGCGATACCTCGATCGTCCGGGCGGCTACACGCGCATCCTTCGCCTCCAGAAGAACCGTCTCGGCGACAATGCGTCGCAAGCGGTCTTCGAGCTCGTCGGCTATGAGGTCGGCGCCTCGACCGAAGAGAGCGAAGAAGGCGAAGAGTAGCCTCGATCGTCGACCGGCGCGGTGACAAGCTCGATCTCTCGCCGCGGTCACGACACGGCTCGTCACGAAGTAGCCGATCGTGACACAGGCCGTCGTGACACAGGCGGTCGTGACACAGGCGGTCGTGACACAGCCGATGGGACACGGTCGGCCACGACTTGTCGATCCGAAATCTGACGCCGCTCGTACCGTCGATCTGACCGGTACGGGCGGCGTTTTTCTTTGCGCCCATGCTTCTCTCGGCGTATTCGTATTCCCAACGACGTTCACGGGCGCGGACGCTGCGGTCCCGCTCTGCAGGCGGGCCGGATCGGATCAAGCGTGGAACGCGACCTTCGCGCGTGGGATCGTCGATTCGATCTGGGATCTCACGTCGTCGCTCGCGAGCACGTAGTAGTCGGCCGCGGTCTGGACGAAGGTGGCGCCCGCTCCGTTCGGGGTGAGGCTCAGGATGACGGGGGTCGACCCTTGGTTGTTCTTGAGCACGGATCGCAGGGCGTGGAGCTCCTCGTCGGACGAGACCGTGGGGTCGAAGCGGACGGTCAGGTAGCGGGTGAGCTTCGAGACCGCGCGTTCGATCGGGATGACGTCCGAGATGCGTAGCGAGGGTTCGTCGCGACGGCGGTCGACGCGACCGCGCACGAACACGACCGAGTCCTCGACGATGAGCTCGGAGTGCTTCTCGAAGTCCTCGGAGAAGATGACGAAGGGGCAGGAGCCCGTGAAGTCCTCGATCATGCCGAGCGCCATGCGCGACCCTTTGCGCCGCCCGCTCTTGGTGACCGTCGTGCGGATCTTCTTGAGCATGCCGCCGATCGTGACTTCGGCGTCTTCTTTGAGCTCGACGAGTTTGGCAACCGACGATCGCGAGAACTGACGGATGCGCTCTTCGTGGCGCGTGAGGGGATGGGTGCTGAGGTAGAAGCCGAGTGTGTCCTTCTCGTACTGGAGGACGACCTGGTCGGGCCAGGGCTCGCGGTGGTCTTGGACGGCTTGCGCCGAGCTCTGCTCGTCGTTGCTCGGGGCGCCGAAGAGTCCCATCTGCCCCGAACGTCGATCGGACTGGGCTTCGTTGCCCACCGAGATCGCGCTCTCGATCTGGTCGAACGTGAGGGCTCGGTTCGCCTCCAACGTATCCATCGCGCCCGCCTTGACGAGGTTCTCGAGCACGGACTTGTTGTTGAGCTTGAGGTCGATCGCCTCGCACAAGTCGAACAGCGACTCGAACGGTCCGAGGTTTTCGTTGCTTCGCTCGCGCCGCGCGGCGACGATCGACTCGACCGCGCGAATGCCGACGTTCTTGATCGCGCCGAGGCCGAAGCGGATCGAGTTGCCGTCTTCGACCGTGAAGTAGACGTCGCTGTGATTGACGTCGGGCGGGAGGATCGGGATCTTCAGGCGCCGGCATTCGTCGATGAGCTCGACGAGCTTCTCGGTATTCTCGAACTCGCAGCAGAGGTTGCCGGCGAGGAACTCGACGGGGTAGTTCGCGCGCAGGTACGCGGTCTGGTACGAGATCAACGCGTAGGCCGTCGAGTGCGACTTGTTGAAGCCGTACCCCGCGAAGTACTCCATCAGGCTGAAGATCTCTTTGGCGAACTCGGGGTCGACGCCCAGAGCCTTCGCGCCGTCGACGAACTTCGCGCGGAACGACGCCAGCAGCTCGGGCTTCTTCTTGCCCATCGCCTTTCGCAGCATGTCGGCTTCGTTCAGCGAGAAGCCGGCGAGCTTGTTCGCGATGCGCATCACCTGTTCCTGGTACAGGATGACGCCGTTCGTCTCCGAGAGGATCTCGTCGGTCACGGGGTGGCGCTTGGGGATCTCTTCCTGCCCGTGCTTGCAGCGTACGTAGGTGTCGACCATGCCCGATCCGAGCGGCCCCGGTCGATACAGCGCGAGCACGGCGATGAGGTCCTCGAAGCGGTCGGGCTTCATCTTCACGAGCAGATCGCGCATCCCGCCCGATTCGAGCTGGAAGACGCCAGTCGTCTCGCCCGCGCAAAGGAGCTCGTACGTCTTCTTGTCGTCGAGCGGCAGATTCTCGAGATCGACCGGCTCGCCGCGCTCGATCTCGATGAGCGCGTTCGCGCGCTTCAGAATCGTGAGCGTCTTGAGCCCAAGGAAGTCGAGCTTGAGCAGGCCGATCTCTTCGAGGTCGCTCATGCAGTACTGCGTCGAAACGTCGTCGCCGTTCTTGAACAGCGGGACGTACTCGCGCAGCGGCTTGTCGGCGATGACGATCCCGGCCGCGTGCGTCGACGCGTGCCGGTTCAACCCTTCGAGCTGCCGGCTCACGTCGAACAGCCGCTTGATGCGCGGGTCGTTCTCGCCGAGCTTCTTGAGCTCGATGTCGCCGTCGATCGAGGGGCCGAGCTCGACGCCCGGTCCGCCCGGAATCTTCTTGGCGATCACGTCGATCTCGTCGAGCGGGATCTCGAGCGTTCGCGCCACGTCTCGCAGCACGCCGCGGGCGGCCATGGTTCCGAACGTGATGATCTGCGCGACGTTCTCGGCGCCGTACTTCTCCTGCACGTACTGGATGACGCGTTCGCGTCCTTCCTTGCAGAAGTCGATGTCGATATCAGGCATCGAGATACGTGCCGAGTTGAGGAATCGCTCGAACAGCAGGTCGTATTGAAGCGGATCGACGTCGGTGATGCGCATCGCGTAGGCGACGATACTCCCGGCCGCCGAACCACGCCCGGGGCCCACGGGAACGTCCATGTCGCGTGCCGCGCGCATGAAGTCCCACGTGATCAGGAAGTAGCTCGCGAAGCCGAGCTCGTTGATGACGTCGAGCTCCATGTCGAGCCGCGCCATGCGCACGTCGTTGAGCTCACCGTAGCGCTCCTTCATGCCTTCGATGCACACGCGTCGCAGCATCTCTTCGGGCGTCTCGCCGTCCGGCGTGGGGAAGTGCGGCAAGTGATACGTGCTGAAGTCGAGATCGAGATGGCACATCTCTGCGATCTTGACGGTGTTGAGGAGGGCTTCGGGATGGTCGGGGAAGCCCGCGGCCATTTCCTCGCCCGTCTTGAAGTAGAAGTCGTCGTAAGCGAAGCGCATGCGCTTGGGATCGGAGAGGAGCTTCCCCGTGTTCACGCACAGCAGGATCTCGTGCGAAGGCGCGTCGCATTGGTGCAGGTAATGGACGTCGTTGGTGGCGACGATCGGGATGCCGAGCTTCTTGTTGAAGTCGAGCGCGGCGTTTCCGGACTTCGCCTGTTCCTCAATGCCGTTGTCCATCATCTCGAGGTAGAAGCAGTCGGGTTCGAAGAGATCCTGATAGGTACCGAGGATGTTCTGCGCCTCGTCGAGGCGATCCTTCAGGACCGCTTGACTGAACTCGCCCTTCAGACACCCGGAAAACCCGATGAGCCCTTCGCTGTGTTGCGCGAGGAGCTCGCGGTCGATGCGCGGCTTGTAGTAGAAGCCTTCGAGGTACGCGCTCGACGAGAGCTTCATGAGGTTCCGGTAGCCCGTCTCGTTACGCGCGAGCAGCGTCATGTGATTCGCCGACTGCCGCGGTCCGCCGGAGCCGCGGTCGTATCGGCTCCCGGGCGCCATGTAGGCCTCGTAGCCGATGATCGGCTTGATGTCGTGTTTCTTGGCCGTTCGGATGAACTCGATCGCCCCGAACAGGTTTCCGTGGTCGGTGAGGCCCATCGCGGGCATGCCGAGCTCGGCCGCGCGCGCGACCAGCTTGTGGATCTTGCACGCGCCATCGAGCAGACTGTAGTCGCTGTGGACATGCAGGTGGCAGAAGTCGGTCTTCATGGTACTCCCCGGTTGGCTCGCCCTGTCGCCCCCGCCCGTGTGTCGCCGGCGGACCGCCGCGCCCGGAATGCGTCGGCGCCTCCCCGACGTGTGACGCGGCGGAAAACGGCGCCCGTGCGGCGCCGATGCGGGATTGTAGTCGATCGCGGTCGCCGGTGTCAAAACTCCGTACAGGAGGGGGCCTCGGTTGCCGGTCGCACCTTGGCGAATGTCGGGTATGGGCGGCAAGTGTTGCGTTGACAACGCTTTGGAGCTTTTGGTAACGTCGCGAAGATCTGGGGATGGGGGGCTTTCCAGACGTCTCCGCAGGACGATCGGGCGCTGCGGAGCACGCTGTGCGAGATGCCTCACGAGGCGGTCTCGCAGAACCGCGTCGGCGTCGGCCCGGGACGTCGCGCGCTCGTCAATCGATCCGCGGAGGGCTTTCCGATGGTGCCGAATCCGTTCCCGCCGAGTCCGTTCCCGAGTCATCGCGGTTCGTCACGCGCGGATGGCTCGCCATGCCGACCCGGTGTCGCCGCCGGCGGGAGGCCGCGGCTCCTCTTGGCGGCCATGATCCTCGCTGCGGGCATGCCCGCCATCGTCTCGTGCGCCTCCTCGGGCGACAAGCGCTCGCCCGGCGAGCGACAGGCGGCAGCGGCTGCCGCGATGGAGCCCGGCCTTCGTACCGAGATCGAAGGGTATTGGAAGCTCTATCAGGCCGACGACCCCGGTTGGCCCGCGGCGCGCGAGCTTTGGCTCTCGAAAGATGCCGCCACGCGCAACATCCTCGTCGAGAGTCTGATCCACGACCTCATCCGGCGGGGCGGTCGCGCCGCGCCTGCCGTGACCGAGCGGACGATGAAAGAGCTGGCGATCCTCGACGAACTCGCGGTGCCGCACCTCATCGCGGCCGGTGACGCGGGCGATGAGATCCTGCGACAGCAAGCCTCCGAGATCCTCGGCTGGATCGGCGAACCGTCGGTCGAGCCGATTCTCGTATCGCTTCGTAACGACGGGCGAAAGAACGACGGTTTCCGACGCTACAAGGTGGAGGTGCTCGGAGTCGTGAAGGATCCGCGTGGCGCGGAGGCCGTCGCGCGGGTGCTCCGCGAAGATGACGACTGGGCCGTACGCGCGGCTGCGGCGACCGCCGTCGGTCGAATTGCCGCACCGGGCGCCGTCGACGAGCTCGCGCGCGCGCTCGAACGGGAGGACGACGAGTTCGTCCTCGAACGCATCGCCGCCGCGCTCGGTACGTTCTCCGATCCCGCGGCCGTCGACGCGCTCGTGAGCGGGCTGCGTCGCGAGGCCGCCCGCGAAGACATGCGACTTCGCATCGCGACGGCGTGTTCGCGATCGTTGCGCCGCATCACGGGCGAGCGATTCGGCAACGATCCGGCCGCGTGGCGCAGCTGGTGGAATCTCAACCGACAGCGATTCACGACCGAGTCGCGGGCGAC
>JAUIME010000203.1 GCA_030433195.1 bacterium | reverse complement strand
CGCGGGCTCACCGACGACGAGTACTACGAAGTAATCGCCGAGCTCGAGGCCGCGAAGAAGGCGGTGGAGCAAGAGGAATACGGCGTCGCGCTCGAGGAGCTCGGCAAGATCGCCGCCCTCGAGGCCGGCGGCACGCTCGTCGAAGGCGCCGAAGCCCTCGTCGACAAGCTCATGGGGCTCGGGTACGAGATGCTCGCGAAAGCCGAGAAACACGGCGAGGCGGGCGAATTCGGGCACATGCACGCTCTTCTCGAGGTGCTGAACGAAGAGTTCCGCGACGTGCGCGATCTCTATCGCGGGGCCAAGCGGATCGAGCGAGCGCATTCTTCGAACCCGGAATCGAAGAAGGCCGCCAAGGCGCTGAAACTCGAGCCTGAAGCGCGAGCCGAGCTCGAGAAAGCCGAGGGCTACGTCGATCGCGAGAACTACGCGGGCGCGCTCTTGACGTTGCGGCGCATCCTCGAGAAGTACGAGGGGACTCCCGCGGCGAGCGAGAGCGCGCGTCTTCTCGAGCGTCTCGAATCGGACCCGAAGATTCAGAAGGCGATTGCCGAACAAGAAGAGAAGACGAACTGCAACCAATGGCTGCGGGCCGGTCGCGAGTTCGAGCGGCAAAGCGATCGTGAGAAGGCGCGGGCCGAGTACCGTCGCATCGTCGAGCGCTATCCGGATTCGGAGTTCGCCAAGGAAGCCCGCGAGCGTCTCGAAGCGATCGAGTGAACCGATGATTGCGAGGACCCCGTGAATCCGTCGCGGCAACCGAACGATCCCGACGACGCGGCTCGACCGGCGGACGTTCCCGAGACGGACGCCGAGGCCGAAGCTCCATCGGGCGCCGGGACTGCCGCGGATCCGAGCGAAGAGACGACCGACGACGCCCCACGACGCTTCGACTCGATCGTACGCTTCATGCGCTGGATGGTGTTGCTCGTCGTCGTCTTCACGGGGCTTCTACTGTTTCGTTCCCAGGTGCTCGACGGCTATCAGGTGCCGACGCACTCGATGGAGCCCACGCTCCACGGCCATCCGCGCGACGGCGACAAGGTCCTCGTCTTCAAGAAGTCGTTCTGGTTGCGCGATCCCGAACGTTGGGACATCGCCGTGTTTCGGCGGGAGGGAGCCCGGCACGCGTCGCAGGTTTTCGTGAAGCGCATCACCGGGCTTCCGGGAGAGACGTTCGAGCTCGTCGACGGCGACGTCTACGTCGACGGTCACATCGCTCGCAAGCCCGACGACGTCGAGCGTGAGCTGCTGATCCCCGTGTGGGAGAGCCGCGGCAACGAACGGGGATTCGCCGACGCGTGGGAAGCGGCCGGCGAGACCGGTCCGGGGTGGAACAAGATCGACGGCTCGTTCGTGATTCCGCCCGGAGACGGCGGCGTGTTCGAGTATGCGCGCCCGATCACCGATTCCTTCGTCGACGACGACGGAGTGTGGAAGCCCGGTCCCAACGCGGTCGGCGATCTCGTGCTCGTGCTCGCGGTGACGCCGACGTCGGAGGAGGGGACGGTCGTGGTTTCGGTCGGCCGCGGCAGTCGCGCGTTCGACATCGCGCTTCCCGTGAGCGAGGGGCGGCCGACGATCTCGAGCCTCGGGACCGATGCCGTGCTCGATACGGTCGAGCCTCTCCAGCCCGGACGCCGCTACCGATTGCGCGTCACCCACGTCGATCACCGATTGCGCGTCGCGCTCGACGGGCGCGACCTCTACACGTTCGCCTACGAGCCGACGCCCGCGCTCGACGAACCCGACTCCGGTGGCTCGGCCTCGTTCGGGATCGTCGGCGGTGGCGGCCGGATCCACTCGGTGCGACTCTTGCGCGACATCTACTACACGGCCGATGGCGAGGTCGCCGTGGACGGGCCGATTCTCATCCCGAACGGTCCCGCCGATCGCGATCAGCGCTACTTCGTGCTCGGCGACAACAGCGCAAAATCAAGAGACAGCAGGTTTTGGGGCGGCGACGTTTACCAGGCCACCGTCTCCCGCGAGGATCTGATCGGGAGCCCCGTCGCCGTGTTCTGGCCGCCCTCGCGGGCGCGGCGACTGCGTTGATCCGACCGGTCCGGCCGGTCGCTCGAGAAATCCGCGAAACCCGCGAGACGCCGGGGTGTTCCAGTTCGTGCCGAGGATGCCGATGCACCCACACGACGACGAGGACGTGAAGTTGATGCTCCGAGTCCGCGACGGCGACGACGACGCCTTCGCGTGTCTCGTCGAGCGGCATCGTGATCGCGTGCTGTCGGTCGTCTATCGGTACACGCGCGATCGCGGCGAAGCCGAGGATCTCGCGCAGGACGTCTTCTTGAACATCCACCGCAATCGCATGTCGTATCGGCCCGAGGCGAAGTTCACGACGTGGCTGTTCCGAATCGCGGCGAACCGCGGGATCAACGCGATGCGCGCCCGTGCCGTCCGCAAGCGCGTCGAGGCTCCTGCGCCGACGAGGGGCGATGGCGAGGCCGTTCCGCTCGACGAGATGCCCGATCCGAAGCCCGCCGAGGCGCGCGAAGGACTCGAGCGTCGAGAGCTCGCCGAGCGCGTGCGAGCCGCGGTCGACGCGCTGCCCGAAACCCAGAAGACGGCGGTGCTGCTCAACAAGTACGAGGGTCGTTCCTACGAGGAGATCGGCCAGATCCTGGATCTGTCGATTCCGGCCGTGAAGTCGCTGCTCTCACGTGCCCGGATGCGCATCAAGGAACGGCTGTCTCCTCATCTGCAACGAGAAGGCGAGAGGGTTGCCCGATGAAACCGAACGACGATCCGAAACCGCACGATGCCTCGGTGGGCGACCGACGCGATGCCGACGTGCGTGACGACCTGGTCGCGTATCTCGACGGCGAACTCGACGACGCGGCGCGCGCGCGTGTGGAGGCGCGTCTCGCGATCGATCCCGCGCTCGCCGACGAGCTCGCGGAGCTCCGCGATACCTGGGACGTGCTGGATCTCGACGAAGCGCCGCGGACGACGGACGGCTTTACGGAACGAGTCCTCGCCGAAACGAAACGAGAGCGCGAACGCCGATGGTGGGTCCATCGCGTCGCGCCCGTCGCGGCCGCGGCGGTGCTCGTCCTCGCCGTGTTCGCGACGTTCCGGGGCGGTGCGAACGATCCCGCCAGGACGCCGATCACCGAGACCGAGCTCGCCGAGAACCTCGATCTGCTCGAAGATCTCGATCTGCTCGAAGAGCTCGGCGAAGACATCGAATTCCTCGCTTGGGCCGAGGAGAACGAGGAGTTGCCATGGTAGCCGCGCGAGAGTTGCGGAACGTGGGGCCGCGGTTCGCGACGAGGCTCGCGTCGTCGATCGCACTCGCGGTTGCGGTGTTCGTGTCGAGCGTCGCCGCATCTCCGGCGACGGCCGCCGAGGCCGCGCAGCGTGCGGGCAAGGACGAGCCTCGCAGCACGTCCGGCGGCGAAGTCGACCGCAAGGCCGAGCTCGAACAGCGTCGCGAGCGATTGCGCAAGATGTCGCCGCAAGAGCGATCACGCCTCGAGCAGAATCTGCGGCGGCTGCGTGGACTCTCGCGCGAGAAGCAGGAGGAGCTGCGCCGCAAGCACCGAGCGCTGCAGGATCTGCGGCATCGCATCCTGCTCGAGATGCCGCGCGAGGAGCGATCCCGGCTCGAAGCGCTACCCGCCGACGAGCGCGACCGCGAGTTGAAGAAGCGCATCGAACGACGTCGCAAGAACGAAGAGCGGCGTTTCGTGCGTGCGCTTCCCGAAGACGACCGCGAGCGCGTCGAGCAGGCGCGCGGCGCCGAGCGCCGACGGTTGCTCGAGCGTTTGCGGGATCGCGCGCGTCTTCGCGTCGACGCGAAGTGGCTCGAATCGGCGGTTCGACGCGGCAAGGTCGAATCCGACGAGGCCGAGGAGCTGCGCGCCCTGCGTCCGAAGGAACGGATCCGCCGCGTCGACACGCTGCGCGAATCGATCGTCGATCAATCGGACCGCAAGCTCTTGGCGAGGTGGCGCAAGCGCGGCGAGGTCAGCGAAGGTGAGTCGCGTCGTATCTTGCGAATGCGTGGCTTCGAGCGCCGTGCCGCGATCGCGCGTCATCGGATGGACCGGTATCTCGAGGATCCGCCCGCGGTGTTCGAGCAGCTTCCGGAGGCCGAGCGCACGCAACTTCGCGACGCCCCGCCGCATCGATTCTTCGGACTGCTGCGCCGCGCGACCCGCGGTGCAGACGACGGCGCCGGCGAAGACCGCGAGATCGATTCCGCCGAGACGAAACGCGAAGGACCCGACGCGAACGAAGGCGACGGCTGATGCAGCTCGTCACCGTCGCGGCCGTTCTCTACGGCGCGATGGGACTTCTCGCGGCATGGCTCATGAGCCGCGGCGCCGCGAACCCGATCGTGCTCGAGGCGACGCTCGGCGGTGTAGGCCGGGCGGTGCTCTACGGCGTCGGTGCGGCGGGCGCGATCCTCGTCGGCACCGAGATTCTGCTGCGAACGACCGTCGGTCGCCGACTGCGCGACACGATGGCGGAGACCCTCGGCCCGCTGCGATTTCCCGAGGTCGCGTTCCTCGCGATCGCGAGCGGCTTCGCCGAAGAGATGCTCTTTCGAGGGGCGCTCCAACCGCGCTTCGGGCTCGTCGCGACGTCGCTCGTGTTCGGGCTCGTGCACGTCGGGCCGACTCGCGTCTACGCGGTGTGGACCGCGTTCGCGGTCGTCGCGGGCTTCGTACTCGGGGGCCTCACGGCCTGGACGGGTGTACTGCTGCCCGCGATCGTCGCCCACGTGTTGGTGAACCTCGTGAACCTGCAGCGCATCGCCGCCGCCGCCCCGCGGACAGAGGGCGAGTCGTGAGCCTCGCGGCCGCGTTGATCCGGTCGGGCGCGCGTGCTACCGTTCCGGGCTGTGCCGGGGCACGGACGCCCCGGACGAGATCGATCGAAACCGTCTGCCGACGAAGGACACGCCGACCATGGGCAAGCTCAAGGCCGAGATGAAGCGCATCCACGCAAAGAACCGCCGCAAGGCGAAGGACAAGGACCGCGAAGCGCGCGAAGCCGGCAAGAAGCGCCGCTGAGGCCGTCCGGCGGCGAATCGCCGCCGTTCCGGACCGTAATTCACGACTCGCGCGGCCGCCTGCGCTGCTTCCGGCGTTTTGCTGCGGTCAGTCGGCGCCGAGTCCGCTGACGCTCTCGAGCGCCACGACCAAGTCGTCCCACAGCCGAAGTCGCGATCGGATCGCGCGCGTCGCGGCTTCCTCGGCGGCTTTCCATGCCACGGGGTCGGTGCCCGCCACGTCGGCCAACAGCCGTTCGGCGAGAGGCCCGTGCTCGTCGCCGTCGAGCTCGATGTGGCGTTGCAGGTAATAGCGGAACCACGCCACCGAGTCTTCCGACCAGTGTTCGAGCAGTCGCTCGAACATGTCGGGGATGACATCCTCCCGACCGAACAAGAACGCAGCCGCGACTTCGACCGTCGTACCGTTTTGCGCGATGTCGATCGTGTCGCCGACGAATGCCGCGGCCCCCTCCGGTGCGCGCGCGGCCACGAGCGCGTCGGACAGCTCCGTCCCCGATTCGATCTGGCGCAAGAACGTCTCGATCGGCGCGGTGTCGGCTTCGACCTCTTCCATCGCACGCACGTAGAGCTCGAGATGGCTCGCGGGGTTTCCGTCAGGGCCGACGTCGCTCTCCTCCGAGAGCACGACCTCGTTCACGAATCGCGCCGCCGCCGCCGACGCGGGCGGTGTCCAGGGCAGCGTCACGCAGGTGACGTCGCGCTGGAGTCGCTTCGCGAGCGACATGAAATCCCAGACCGCGAACACGTGCCAGCCCATGAACAGGCGCAGCTTCTCGGGTGAGTCGACGGCATGATACACGGGATGGCGCACGAGTTCGGCGCGCGCCTCGGTGAGCGCGTGGCGTAGCGACTCGAGCGGAGCCGAAGGAGCAGATTCCGCGGATGCTGTCATGGCATTCGTTCCTCGTCGGGAGACCCTGGGGAGCCGGGGGGCGCCGGGGCCGAATTCTACAACGGCGCGGGAGGGTTTGGCTCGCCGCCGCGATTCGACGTCAGCCGACAGGACCACGGCGGAGGACCGCGCGGATCACGAACGGGTACGCGATCGCGGCGATCGTGAAGGCCGCGACGTCGAGCACGAAGTCCCGGTGGATCCTGCGTCCCTCGTAGGTGGCGAGCTGATGGAAGAGGCCCGCCCGCGCGTGATAGACGGCCGCGATCGCGAGCACGACGCCGAGACCGATCCAGTACCACGTCATCCAGTTGCGGCGGAACCGGTCGGCGATCGTGCGGCGCGTGCGGCTGCGCGGACCGGGAGGCGGGGCCTCCTGCGATCGCGTCCGACCGGCCTCACGATCGCGTCGGTCGTCTCCCAAGACGAGGAGCACGATGGCCGTAAAGGCCATCAGGAGCGCCAGTGAGAGTACGGGAGGTGCGAGAAACGGGGTCAAGACGCCGGCCTCCGAGGTCGGTCTATCGGTCGAGACGATTGCGCGAGGCGATCGTCGGCGCGATCCAGGCGAAACGGTCGATCGGGCCGCAACCCGCGCGAACGCAGCATTCGCATCGTACCAGGTGTTATTTCGCGTGTTGCGTGCGGATTCCCCTCGACCGGGCGGGTTCGCGGGTCAGGTCCGCGGCGTGCCGTTCGAGTTGTCGACGAGGTCGCGGATCGTTCGGGCGCCGAGCGCGCGTTCGGTGGCGTGGTCGACGTCGTCGAGGAGATCGCGCACGGCGCGTTCGGCATGGGCGTCCGTGTCGGGGCCCTCGGGAACCGTTCGCGCCTGAAGCTCGAAGGCGTCGACGACGGCGCCGACCTCGATGTGTTGCGGTGCGACGGCCAGCACGATCGGAGCCGAGAGCGCGGTGCGCGGCGCGACGAAACCCGGGCGCGCGAGGCGGCTCACGGTGTTGCGGATCGAGTCGTACGGCGCGTCGAGGTCACGCGCGTACTCGTGAATCGTGAGCGGTGGCTCGCCCGCGTCCTGCCGTCGCGCGGCGATCACGAGAAGACGCAGCGCGAGCGCGAGTCGACCGCGGCGCGACACGGATTGGGCGAGCATCTCGTCGCGGAAGCGCGCGCGGTTCTCGATCGCGGCCCCGACTTCGGCGCCCAACAGCACGATGACCCAACTCACGTGCACCCAGATCAGGAAGATCGGCAGAGCCGCAAAGGCGCCGTAGATCGCCGCATTCTGGCCCACACCGACCTGCAGCGCCACGTACGCGGCGAGCGCGATCTTCCAGAGTGAACCGGCGACGATACCGCTCGACAGAGCGGCGCGGAGCCTCACGCGTCGATTCGGGACAAGCACGTACTGAAGCGTGAACGCGAGCCAGACGACGGCGAGGCTGATGATCTGCGTGCCCGAGACGAGCCCGAGCCCGAACGGAAGCGGAATCGTCGCCTCGGCCGCCGATCCGAACTCGAACCCCGTCGCACTCGCGATCCCGATGACGCAGATCGGCCCGATGACGATGAGGCTCAGGTAGTCCGTGAACTTGCGCACCCAACGCCGGTCGCGGTCGACCTCGAAGATGATGTTGAACGAGCGCTCGATCGTGCCGACGGTGCGCAGCACGAGGAACAGCAGCAGCAACGTCCCGAATCCGCCGAGCGCCGTGACGTCGGTCCCCTCGGCCATCTTCAGGATCCACTCGAGACTCTCGCGCAGGTACTTCGACCCGACGAACTCGCGCTCCATCCAGGTTCGGATCCGGTCCGTGAAGTTCTGGGATACGGTGAAGGCGAGAGCGAGGATCGGGACGATCGACAAGAGCGTGATGAACGTGAGGCTCGTCGCCATCCAGCCGCAGCGGTGTTCGCGAAAACCGTGCACGACGATGGCGGCGATCTGCGCCAACCATCGGACCGGGCCGGTACGCGTATGCACGACCTCGGGATCCCAGATCCACTGCGCCACGGCGTGGCGGCGCGGATCCGGGCGCGCGGGGTGCTTTCGAATGAAAAGTGGCTGGATTCGGAGCATGGGGAGTTTATCGGCAATCGCCGCGGCGCGTCCGTAGTGACGCGAAGCCACGGCGGCAGACGCCGCTCCCGCGGGCGCTCAGGAGCCGCCGTGCTCGGCGAGAGCGCCCTCGAGACTCGCCTTCGTGATGCGACCGTGGCTCGCGTTCCACACCGCCGAGCCGCCCGCGAAGAGGATCGCCTGCGGGCTCTCGTGCGCGATCCCGGACCGCTCGGCGACGGCGTTGCTCACGTCGCGGTGTGCGATGAGATCGAGGTAGACGTGGGCTGCGGCGTCCGCGGCGGCGTCGAGGAAATCCTCGAACTGGTCGAGCGCGCGCGTCGAGACGGGGCAGCGCGTCGAGTGCTTGAACAGGTAGCGCGGGCGCTCGGCGGTCGACGCGAGGAACTGATCGAGCTCTTCGATCGA
>JAUIME010000961.1 GCA_030433195.1 bacterium | reverse complement strand
CGTGATGCAGAACGTGAGCTCGAGGCGTGCGAACTCGATCTGCCGCGAACGGAAGATGCCGAGGTTTTCGAGATACCAGTCGTAGAGCGGGCGATGGTTCTCGAACTCGAGCGTACACAGCGAATGCGTGACTTCTTCGATCGAGTCGGACTGCCCGTGCGCCCAGTCGTACGTCGGGTAGATGCACCACGCGTCGCCCGTGCGGTGATGGTGCGCGTGCAGAATGCGGTACATCACGGGATCGCGCAGGTTCAGGTTCGGCGACGCCATGTCGATCTTCGCGCGCAGCACGCGCGCGCCGTCGGGGAACTCACCCGCGCGCATCCGCGCGAACAGATCGAGGTTCTCTTCGATACCGCGATCACGGTGCGGGCTGTTCTTGCCCGGCGACTTGAGCGTTCCGCGGTACTCGCGCATCTCGTCGGCCGTGAGATCGTCGACGTAGGCGAGGCCCTTCTTCACGAGCTCGACCGCCATCTCGTAGAGGCGTTCGAAGTAATCCGACGCGTAGTGCAGGCCGTCCCACTCGAAGCCGAGCCACCGAATCGTGTCCTTTATCGAGTCGACGTACTCGGTGTCTTCCTTGACGGGATTCGTGTCGTCGAAGCGCAGGTTGCAGCGCCCGCCGAACTCCTTGGCGACGCCGAAATCGAGGCAGATCGCCTTCGCGTGCCCGACGTGCAAGTAGCCGTTCGGCTCCGGCGGGAATCGCGTCTGGACGCGCCCGTCGTGTTTGGCGTTCGCGATGTCGTCGCGGATGATCTGGCGAATGAAATCTCGGGCCGCGGTCGGCTCGCTGGTCGTCATCGGGTGATCCTCGTCTGAAAGCGCAGGTACGGGCGTCGAAGGCGGGATTCTATCACTCGGGCGTCGGGGCGACGCGAGAGGCAGGCGCGCCTGGCCGTCGCCCTTGCCCGCACCCCGATCATCGCGTATCTTCGATCAGGTGCCACAGTTCCAGGAGATCCTCATGACGCCCCAAAACGCCTCCTCCACGTCTCGTCGCCGCTGCGCTCGGCTCCGCACGTCGGTATCCCGCGTGCTCGCCGTAGCCATTGTCGTGACCGCGGCGTATCCCGCGTTCGCGCTCGGGACTCCCGATCGCGCGGGGGTCTTCGCGCGTGAGAGCGGCTACACGGTCCTCTTCGGAGACGACAGCGCGAGCGCACAGGGGAGCGGCGCCCCGGAGCTGCGTTTCCAGCCGTCGTTCCCGGCGACGGCTCTGATTCCACCGCTCCTTTTCGCGGGCGACTTCGACGGAGACGGATTCGATTCGATCGGACTCTTCGACGTCTGGACTACTCGTTTCTGGATCGCTGACGAGAACACCCCCGAGACAACGCCCACAACGTTCACCTTCGGGCGTCCCCTCTCCCAACCGATCGCGGGCGACTTCGACGGAGACGGGACCGACTCGATCGGTGCCTACGAGGCTCGAAAGGGCACCTTCAGATTGCGCAATACGAACGACGCGGGCCCCCCCGATGCCGAGTTTGCTTTCGGACCGGTCAACGGCTACGCGATCGCGGGCGACTTCGATGGAGACGATACCGATACGATCGGCGTCTA
>JAUIME010000202.1 GCA_030433195.1 bacterium | reverse complement strand
CGGGCGACGGCCTCGGCGGGTTCGAACCGGCCGCGGACTTCGGTCTCGGCGCGTTCGTCGATCAGATCCTCGCGACCGATCTCGACCGCGACGGACTCTCGGACTTCTGTGCGTCGCACAGTCAGTCGAGCCGCATCAGCGTCGTCCTCGGCGATCGCGCCGGCGACATCGTCACGTCGGGCACGCACCCGGCGGGCGGCTTCCCGGTGGACGTGCTCACGGGCGCGCTCGACACCGACGCGAACCTCGACCTCGTGACGCTCAATTGGTCGGACAACGAGATCGGAATCCATCTCGGCGATGGGGACGGCGGCTTCGTGAGCCCGACGCCGGTCGCGACCGGCATGGGACCGCGCGCCGGTGTCCTCGCTGACTTCGACGGCGATACGTTCGCGGACCTCGCGGTCGCGTCGGACGTTTCGCACGACGTCACTCTTCATGCGGGCGACGGCCTCGGGAGCTTCGGCACCGGGAGCATCGTCCACACCGATGCGGATTCGGGCCCGGCCGCGCTGGGCTACGGTTACTTTGACGGCGACGCGAACCTCGACCTCGCGGTCGTGAAGAACGCGGACGGCGAAGTCACGATCCTGTTCGGAAACGGTGACCTCACGTTCACCGAAGGCGGCACGATCACCGTCGGTGCGATGCCCGAGTCGGTCGCGGTCGCGGATTACAACGGCGACACGTTCGTCGACCTCATGGTCGGCAACTTCGGCGATTCGAGCCTGAGCTTCCTCACCAACGACGGGACGGGGACCTTCACCGCGTTCGCGGAGTTCCCGATCGCCGGTGGCGGGCCGAACCACGTCGTCGCCGCGGATCTCGACGGCAACACGACCTACGACATCGTCACGGCCGATCGCGACTCGGATTCGATCTGGGTGCTGATCGGTGACGGCGCAGGCGGCTTCGCGATGCCCGTCGGCTATCCGGTCCTGAACGGTCCGGCGGCTGCCGCGGTGACCGACTTCGATCTCGACGGGAACCTCGACATCGTGGCCACGAACGAAACGGGCGCGAGCCTCGCGGTTCTGCACGGGGACGGCACGGGTGCATTCGGCGCCGCGTCGTACTTCGGCACCGGTCAGGGCCCGTCGGCCCTCGCGGTCGGGGACTTCGACAACGACGGTTTCACCGACGTCGTCAGCACGAACGCGATCGACGATTCCCTGTCGATTCTCACGAACGATTCGCCCCAGTTGGCGTGTCTCGAAGGATCCGTCAACATCCTGAGCGGCCGTCCCGAGGACGTGCTCTCGATCAACGGCGAGACCGGCAACGCGCTGCGTGAGCTGTCGTTCTTCGAGAACGACTCGCTGTCGCTCGGCATCGCGCCGTCGTCGGCCGGGCCGATGCCCGCTCGCTACGCGGTCTACGTCTGGCACAAGGAAACGCCGAGCTACTCGGCGGTGAGTCCGCAGCCGTTCGAGATCGGCTCGTTCTGCCGACCGGGCCTCTTCGATGGCGCCGAGCCGATCACGCTCGCCAACAACATCGGGAAGGTCGGCTTCCTCGGTGAGCCGCGCGAGGCTTCGACCGCCGCGCCGTTCACGATGGACTTCCCGAACGGTCACCACCACCGCGTCACGGTGACCCTTCAGGGTCTGATCCAAGACAACGGGTCGCCGAGCACGCGCGTCGCGTCGACGACGAACGCGATCGTGCTGACGATTCTGCCCGGAGGAGCTCAGTAGGAGAGGGCGATAGCGACCGCGATCTTCATCGCGATCGACGCAGGGGAGTTCTGGCGGCTCGTGTCGAGCGAAAGTTCGGCACGAGCCGTGTTTCGTTCAGCCCAGCCCGTCGACGGTCATCGACTCCGCCGTCGGATCGGGAATCCCGCTCTTACAGCAGTGACTCCAGCTCGTCCACCAAGGTCTCGAAGCGTGCGAGCGCTGCATCGACCGCGTGCGGCTCGCGCAGGTCGACGCCGGCATCCTGCAGCAGCTCGAGCGGGAACTTCGAACAGCCGCCGCCGAGGAACCCGAGGTAGTCGCGCAGCTCGCGGCGCCCGCCGGCGAGCACCCGCTCGCACAGCGCGATCGCGGCCGACATGCCCGTGGCGTACTGGTAGACGTAGAACGCTCGATAGAAGTGCGGGATACGCAGGCACTCGAGCGACAGCTCCGGGTCGAGCACGAAGTCCTCGCCGAAGTACGCGTCGAGGAGCGTGCGGTACTCACTGCGGAAGCGGTCGACGGTGAGCGCCTCGTTGCGCTCGACGATCTCGTGCGTGACCTTCTCGAACTCGGCGAACATCGTTTGGCGCAAGAGGGTCGCGCGCATCGAGTCGATCTCGTGATTGAGCAGGAACGCGCGCTCGCCGTCGCTCTTCGCGCGATCGAGGAGGTAGCGAGAGAGGAGCTGTTCGTTGAACGTGCTCGCGACCTCGGCGACGAAGATCGTGTAGTCGTAGTCGAGGAACGACTGCTTTTTGGCGGAGAAGTACGAGTGCATCGAGTGACCGGCTTCGTGCGCGAGCGTGAAGAGGTGGTCGATGACGTTCGGTTGGTAGTTCATGAGGATGTACGGGTCGCCGTCGTACGATCCGCAGCTGAACGCGCCGCTCTGCTTGCCCTGGTTCTCGTAGCGATCGCACCAACGTCCCGTGAGTCCGCCTTCGAGGACCTTCTGGTATTCGCTTCCGAGCGGTTCGACGGCTTCGACGACCGTGCGCACGGCTTGTTTCCACGGGCGTTTGCGCTCGTGTCCGGCGACCATCGGCACGTACGTGTCGTAGTGGTGGATGTCGCGCAGCTTGAGCGTACGGCGTCGCAGGTCGTAGTAGCGATGGAGCGTCGGCAGCATGCGGCGGACCGACGCGACGAGGTTGTCGTACACGGTCTGCGGCACGTCGTCCGCGAACAGTGCCGCTTCGAGCGACGACTCGAAGCCGCGCGCGCGCGCCGAGAACACGTCGTTCTGGATCGATCCCTCGAGGCTCGCCGCGATCGTGTTCTTGTGTCGGTCGAACTCTTCGTAGTACTGGTGGAAGGCGTTCTTGCGGACCGCGCGCTTGGGCGAGTGCAGCAGCGCCGAGAAGGTCGCGTGCGAAAGCTCGAGCTGTTCGCCGTGTTCGTCGCGGATCGTACCGAAGCGCAGGTCGGCGTTGTTGAGCTGGTTGAAGATCTTGCGCGGTGCCGCGGCCACCGGCGACTGCATCGCGAGAAGACGTTCTTCCTTCTCGGTCAGCGTGTGCGGCTTGTAGCGGACCAGGCGTGACAGCATGCGTCGGTATTTCGCGAGCGGCTTGGCTTCGAGGAACGTGTCGAGCGTACGCTTCTTGATGCGAAGGATCTCGGGCCGGATGAAACTCGACGCTTGGGCGGAGCGCGCCGCGGCGTTCTGGAGGCGGGCCATGCGGTCCTGCGCCGTGCTGTCACCCGCGTCTTCCGCGGTCTTCAAGAAGGCGAAGACGCCGAGCCGTTCGCCGAGGCGATCGAGCTTGGCATCGTGGTCGAGACAGGCCGCGAGCGACTCGGCGCTCTTGCCGAGCGTGCCGCGGAACTTGTCGAATCGCGGAATCATGCGTTCGAAGCGACGGAAGTCTTTCTCCCACGCTTCGTCGTCGGCGTAGAGGCTCGACAGGTCCCAGGTGTCTTCGTCGCGGACGCGATGCCGCGGGGGAAGCGTGCGCACAGCCGACTTGGCCTTGGCGCGAGTCTTCGCTTTGCGTTTCGTGGCGGCGGTGCTCATGAGATGCTCCCTCCCTCTGGCTGATTCGGTGCGCCGGCCATTCGGCGCGGATGATCTCGGTGCGGCCGCGTCGGCGGGTTCAGACCTTCGCTTCGCGACGCTTGACCTTCTTGCGTTCCGTTTCCGAGAGGATCTTCTTGCGGATGCGCAGGCTGTTGGGCGTGACCTCGAGGTACTCGTCGTCTTCGATGTACTCGAGCGACTCTTCGAGCGACATCTTGCGCGGCGGAGCGAGCCGCAGCGTCTTGTCGGCCGACGCGGCGCGCATGTTCGTGAGCTTGCGCCCACGGCAGACGTTGACGATCGGGTCGCCGTCCTTGTTGTATTCGCCGACGATCATTCCCTCGTAGACGGGCGACCCCGCGTCGATGAACAGCGTGCCGCGATCCTGCAGACCGTGCAACGCGTACGTCGTCGTCGTGCCGGTTTCGGACGAGACGAGCGTACCGCCTTGACGCCTCGTGATCGGTCCCTTGTCGGGCTCGTACATGTCGAACGAGTGGTGCAGGATCGCCTCGCCCTGGGTCTGCGTGAGCAGGCGCGTGCGCAGCCCGATGAGCCCACGCGACGGGATTCGGAAGGCGATGCTCGCCGTTTCACCGCGCTGTTCCATGTCGACCATCTCGCCGCGGCGGTTGCCGAACAGCTCGATGACCTTGCCGGAGTGCACGGTGGGGACTTCGACGAACGCGTTCTCGACGGGCTCGCAATCGACGCCGTCGAACTGCTTGCGAATGACGCGCGGCTTGCCGACGAGGAACTCGTAGCCTTCGCGGCGCATGTTCTCGATGAGGATGCCGAGGTGCAGGATCCCGCGCCCCGAAACGATGAGCCCGTCGCCGGCTTCGGAGTCGGCGACGCGCAGCGCGACGTTGCGCTTGGCTTCGCGTTCGAGTCGATCGCGGATCTGTCGCGACGTGACGTAGGTGCCGTCTTGGCCGCTGAACGGACCGTCGTTGATCGTGAAGAGCATGTTGATCGTCGGCTCTTCGACCTCGATGGCGGGGAGAGCGTCGCGGTTCTCGGGGCACGTCAGCGTGTCGCCGATCTCGACGTCGCCGATCCCTGCGATCGCGCAGAGGTCGCCGGCGCGCACGACGTCGGCCGGCTCGCGTCCGAGCGCTTCGAACGTGAAGAGGTCTTGGACGCGTTTGGTCACGTCTTTGCCTCCGGGCCGAAGGATCGCGATGTTCTGTCCGCGTTCGATCGTGCCTTGGAGGATGCGTCCCACTCCGATACGGCCGATGAAGTCGTTGTCGTCGAGCGTCGTGACCTGCATGCGGAAGGGCTTCGAGAGGTCGCTCTCGGGCGGCGCGATCTCGCGGACGATCATCGCCATGAGCGGCAGGATATCGGTGTTCGTGTCGGTGAGCTCGTTGCGCGCGTAGCCGTCACGCGCCGACGCGTAGATCACCGGGAAGTCGAGCTGCTCGTCGTTGGCCTCGAGCTCGAGGAACAGTTCGAACACCTCGTCGAGCACCTCCGCGGGACGACAGCCCGGGCGGTCGATCTTGTTGACCACGACGAGCACCTTGAGCCCGAGCGACAGAGCCTTGCGAAGGACGAAGCGCGTCTGCGGCATCGGGCCTTCGAACGCGTCGACGAGCAGCAATACGCCGTCGGCCATTCGCAACACGCGCTCGACCTCGCCGCCGAAGTCGGCGTGCCCCGGCGTGTCGATGAGGTTGATCTTGGTGTCTTCGTAGCGGACGGAAATGTTCTTGGAAAGAATGGTGATGCCGCGCTCGCGCTCGAGCGGATTCGAGTCGAGGATCTGCTCGCCGACCACTTGATGGGCTCGGAAAACGCCGGTCTGTTTGAGCATTTGATCGACGAGCGTCGTCTTGCCGTGATCGACGTGCGCGATGATCGCGATGTTACGGAGGCTCGGGGCCATCGGAAGTCCTCGGGGGGTACGTTCTTCTCACGCAAAAGCCGGGATTCTATCATGGCGCCAAAGCCGCGCGATCGGGGTTCCCGGGGCTCTCCGGGGCGCCCGCGAATGCGCCAGCGAGCCGGCCGCAGCCGCCGGCAGGGAGACGTCATGATCAGTCCGAAGATGCACGAGGCATTCGACGCGCAAATCAACGCCGAGCTCTATTCGGCCTACCTCTACGTCTCGATGGCCTCGTACTGCGAGGTCAAGAACTTCAAGGGGTTCGCGCATTGGCTCACGGTGCAGGGCGAAGAGGAGCGCGTCCATGCCGGGAAGCTGATCACGCACCTCCACGATCGCGGCGTCTCGATCCGGCTGCGCGCGATCGAGGCTCCCCCGCATGATTTCGAGTCGATGGAAGCGCTCTTCACCTCGGTGCTCGAGCACGAGGAGGAGATCGCGCGCAAGATCGACGAACTCTACGCGATGGCGGTCGAAGAGCGCGATTATCCCGCGCAGGTGCTGCTCCAGTGGTTCATCACCGAGCAGGTCGAGGAGATCGCCACGGCGTCCGAGATGCTCGAGAACATCCGCCGCGTCGGCGAGAATCGGCAGGGGATGTTCCTGCTCGACCGTGACGCCGCGAATCGGGCCTCGATCCCGCACGGATCCGAGGACTGAACCGGGGCCTTCGGGGCCGTTCTTCGAGCGCGGGGGTTCGTTTCGAGGCCCCCGGCGTTCTTGTTACGATACGAGCCCCTGGAGAGACCGCCATGACCTCGAATGCCCGGTACTGCGCGTCGCCCTTCGCGACGCGGCGATGGCCCGCCCGTGAAGTCTCCGTCGGGCGCGTCGGCGTGGGTGGGGAGAACCCCGTCCGCGTCCAGTCGATGACGATCAGCCACACCCACGACGTCGACGCGACGGTCGCCGAAATCCTCGGGCTCGTCGAGGTGGGGTGCGAGATCGTGCGCATGACCGTCGCCTCGCGGGCCGATGCGGCCGCGCTGCCGGCGATCGTCGAGCGCGTGCGGGCGGCGGGGCACGACGTACCCTTCGTCGCCGACATCCACTACTCGCCCGCCCACGCGATGGCGGCCGTCGAAGTCGTCGAGAAGGTCCGCATCAACCCCGGGAACTACGTCGACAAGAAGCGCTTCGACACGCGAGAGATCACCGACGAGGAGTACGAAGCCTGCCGCGCCCAGGTCGAAGCGACGTTCGCGCCGCTCGTCCGTCGTGCCAAGGAGCGGGGCGTCGCGCTGCGCGTCGGGGTCAATCACGGCTCGCTGTCCGATCGCATGGTGAACCGCTTCGGCGACTCGCCGCTCGGCATGGTCGAGTCGGCGCTCGAGTACCTGCGGATGTGCGTGGCCGAGGACTTCCACGACGTCGTCATCTCGATGAAGTCGTCGAACCCGATCATCATGGTGCAGGCGTACCGACTCCTCGTGGCGCGCATGGCCGAGGAGGGGATGGACTTCCCGCTTCACCTCGGCGTGACCGAAGCGGGCGAAGGGCGCGAAGGGCGCGTGAAGTCGGCGGTCGGGATCGGTGCGCTGCTCGAGGACGGGCTCGGCGACACGATTCGCGTGTCGTTGACCGAGAATGCAGCGCGCGAGGTTCCCGTGGCGCGCGCGCTCGCGCGTCGTCTCGAAACCGTGGCGCGAACGCCGATCGCGGCCAAGGACCTGACCGCGGCGGAGGCCGGAGCGGGATTCGATCCGTTCACGTTCCGTCGGCGCAACTCGCGTCCGGTGCTCGTCGGGCGCTATGCGTACGGCGGCAATCAACCGCCGCGCGTGGAGCTTCCGCTCGGTGCCGAGCTCGCGGCGCTGCCGAGCTGGGAGGCGATCCTCGGGCGCTTCCACTTCGACGCCGACCGCTTCCCCGAGACCCTCGAGATCGACGTGCCGACCCTCGACGCCGCGACGAACTGGCTCGAACGGCTCGGCGAGCGAGGACACTCGCCGGTGCCGATCGTGAACGCGCCGGCCGTTTCGGTGCGGTTGGGCTCCGCGGCGCTCGCCGAGGCGATCGAACGCGACGCATCCGACGGCGCCGTGCTCGCCGCTCCCGCCGCGAAGCTCGTCGAGCGCGTGGATCGCGTGTCGCTGCCCTGGGACGAAGATTCGGCAGTTCGCGTCGGAGCCATCGCCGTGGCGCGCGCCGCGCGCAGCGTCCTGCTCGAGGCCCCGCCTTGGGAGTCGGGGGCGACGGGCGATGAGGCCGGGGACAATGCGCGAGCCTCTCGGTGGCGCACGGCGCTCCTGGACCTCGTCACGCCGTACGTCGAAGCGGGCGTCCAGAACTTGCTCCTCGGAGTGCGGATCGCCGACACGCAGCCGGCGTCGGCGCCGGTGCGAGTCGCCGCGGCGCTCTTCGAGTCGATGAACCTCGAGATTCCCTTCGTCCTGATCGACACGGGGCGGCCGGACGGAGCGATGTCGTCCGAGGCGTACGACGCGATCGTCGACCCCTCGGTACGCCTCGGATCGTCGCTCGTCGACGGCTTCGGCGACGCGGTCCGACTCTCCGACGACCTCGACCCCGAAACGAACCTCGAGCTCGCGTTCGACATCTTGCAGGCCACGCGCATGCGAACCTCGAAGGCCGAGTTCATCTCGTGCCCGTCGTGTGGGCGCACGCTCTTCGATCTCGAGACGACGAGCCGCCGCATCCGCGAGCTCACAGGGCACTTGAAGGGCGTGAAGATCGGCATCATGGGGTGCATCGTCAACGGCCCGGGCGAGATGGCCGACGCCGACTTCGGCTACGTCGGCTGGAAGGTCGGGCGCGTGAACCTCTATGT
>JAUIME010000960.1 GCA_030433195.1 bacterium | reverse complement strand
TGAGCGCGAGCTACACGCAACTCCAGGCTCACGTGGTCGATTCGATCCTGTATCGCCTGAAGGCGGGGCAGCCGATGATCGAGGGCTTCCAGCGGCACGTTCCGAAGGACGCGCTGTCGTTCTCGATGGACAGCGGCGTGAGCCCCAGCGCGGTCTACGAGTTCGTGCTCGACTTCATGAAGAACAACGTCCCCGGCGGCGCGGAGCAGGTCGCTCAGTGGGAGAAGATGCAGAAAGAGAAGCTCGGCTTCGACGTGAACGACGCGATTCTCTCGAAGCTGCGGGGCGACTCGATCTCCGTGAGCTACCCCGGTAACAAGCCGAATCCCTTCGGACCGCCGATGAACGCGTCGGTGAGCATGATGGGAGTCCGCGACGGGGAGAGCCTGGCCAAGATGTTCGCCGGTGTCATGGAGCAGGTCGGGAAGATGGCGGCGCAACAGGGTCTGCCGATTTCGATCACGAAGGCCGACGTCGTCGAGGGCGGTACGTTCCGCAAGCTCATGATCCCGATGCTGCCGGTCCAGCCGGTGATCGGATTCCACGGCGACTACTTCTACATGTCGAACGACGGCGACGCCGTCAAGCGAGTCGCGGCGCTCTCGAAGGAGTCGTCGGAGACGATCCTCGCGAACCCGCGGTACACGGAGCTGGGTCTCGTCCCGTACACGCCGGTGTCGCGGATCTCGTACAGTAACCTCGAGAAGAAGTACGAGAAGGCGGCGCAGGGGTTGGCCAGCGCCGGCATGATGCTCGGCATGGGCGCCGGGATCGCCGCCGCGCAGATCCCGGATCGTGGCGACGGCAGCAAGGAGATGATCATGAACGTCATCTCGAAGGCGACCGAGATCCTGCCGAAGCTCGCGCCGGTCGTCGCGAAGGTCGACTACTATCGCGACCAAACGTCGTTCACGTACTTCGACGAGAATGCGAAGGCGATCATGACGCGTTCGGCGATGACGATCCGACCCCCGAAGAAGGCGGAGCCGAAGCCGACGACGGAGGTCAAGTGACGGTCGATCGTCGCTCGTCGACGATTCCGAAGTCTGAAGTTTGCGGCACGCGAGCGGATCGACGCTCGCGTGCCGTTTTTCGTTTTGGCGCGAACCTCGGGCGGACGATGCGGAGGTCGACATGAGCGCGAAGGATCGTCGGCGTGACGCGCGCGCGATCTTCGATGCGGCGTTGGCTGCGGTCGACCCCGAAAGCGTGATCGCGAAGTGCGTCTCGTGGGATGCCGATGCGGGCGCGCTGTGTATCGCGGGGCGCGTGCACCGGCTCGATCGTGATGCGCGGCTCGTCGTGATCGGAGCGGGGAAGGCCTCCGCGCGGATGGCCTCAGCGTTCGAGCGAAGGGTCGGCGATCGAATCGACGAAGGGCTCGTCGTCGTGAAGTACGGACACGGCGCGAAGCTCGAGCGCGTCCGCGTGGTCGAGGCCGGTCATCCCGTCCCCGACGAGGCGGGGCTCGAAGGAGCGCGGCGTGTGCGGGCCTCGGTCGAGGCCCTCCGGGAACGGGACCTCGTGGTGTTCCTTCTCTCGGGCGGGGCGTCGGCGTTGCTCCCGGCACCG
>JAUIME010000201.1 GCA_030433195.1 bacterium | reverse complement strand
GCGTGCGATACGGTCTCGGATGGCTTGCTCGATCTTCGACTCGTACGACGAGAGGATCGCCGGAACCTTGACCGCGAGCTTGAGGTGCCGGTGATTGAACGAGCGGATCTCGATCGATCCCGAAAAGCGCGCCGAGCGGAGCGTCGTCTTGCCGTATCCCGTCATGCTCAGCACGGGAGCTTTCCCGGCCGACTTCGCGGTGCGGGGAGCACGAGTCGTCTTCGGCTCTGCGGCTTTCGACGACGCGCCCGATTTCGAGCGGGTGCGCGTCGAGGCCTTCGTCGGTTTCGCTTTCGAGGAGTCGCGTGGACTCATCGATGCAGGCTCAATTGCCGCCGCCGGTTTCGTCGCCGGCGTCTTCGTCCGCGGCGTCGTCACCCGAACCGGCTTCGTCGTCGGACGCCGCGTCACCGTTCGACGCGTCGTTGCCCGTGTCGGCATCGGTGTCCGTGCCCGCGCCGGTTGGAGGCGTGACTTCGGTCGATTGCGTGCTCTCGACGGCACCGCCGATCCCGACCGACGAGCCGTCGGTATGGAAGATCGAGATCAAGACGGCGCTGAGCAGAAACACGGCCGCCAAGCCCGCCGTCACTTTCGTGACACCGGACGCTCGTACCCCGAAGGTCTCCGAAGCGATCCCACCGAAGGCTTCGCCGAACCCGCCGCCCTTGCCTTCCTGCAAGAGGACGATGATGATCAGGAACAGGCACGACACCAGGAAGATCGTGTAGAGCAAGAACGTCAGAATCGCCATCGAAATCGAACCCTTCAGACTACGTGAGCACTAACTCGTGTGAACCGCCAACGCGGCGCGGACGATGTCCGCGAAGGATGCGGCTTGCAAACTGGCGCCACCGACGAGGGCGCCCTGGATCTCGTCCTGCGCGAGCAGGGTTTTCGCGTTGTCAGGCTTGACGCTGCCTCCGTAGAGGATGCGGCAGGCCGAAGCGGCGTCCGCGCCGAAGCGGTCGGCGAGGCGCGTCCGCAGGAATGCGTGCGCGTCGCTTGCTTGATCGGGCGTTGCCGTGTGTCCCGTTCCGATCGCCCATACCGGTTCGTAGGCGACCGTGACTTTCTCGAAGTCGTTTTCCGAGAGGCCGTCGACGGCGCTCTCGATCTGCGTTCGAAGCACGTCTTCGGTGTTGCCCGCTTCGCGTTGTTCGATCGTCTCGCCGACGCAGATCACCGGGGCGAGCCCGGACGCGAGCGCGGCGCGGACCTTGCGGGCGACGATCTCGTCGGTTTCACCGAGAACGTGTCGACGTTCCGAATGACCGAGGATCACGTAGCGGCATCCCGTGCTCGCGAGCATGGCACCCGACACTTCACCCGTGAACGCGCCGACGGGCTCGAAGTACATGTCTTGGGCGCCGAGACGAAAGCCGAATCGTTCGGCGATCTCGCCGACATCGCAAAGAAACGGGTAGGGCGGGAAGAGACCGACTTCGACGCGCGACGACCGATCGGCCGGGCTGCTGCCTTCGCTCTGGAGTTGCTCCCCGAGCGACGTCGCGAGGCTCTTCGCCTCGTCGCGGTCGGTGTGCATCTTCCAGTTGCCGGCGATGAACGTCACGGTCGGGGTGCCCATGCTTTTGCGAGGTACGCTCTTACGATGTTCGGGTTCGAGACGACGGCCCGCGGAGACGGGTCACCGAGAAGGTCCGGAGCCTGTCGATCGGGCCGGAACCCGAGCCGAGGGAAAGGCGGTCAACATATCTTTGGCGCCGTCCGAGTGTCAAGCGCTCGTAAGATTCCGCAGGGGCAGGGGTTCGGTTCGAAGTCGGCCCCCTTTTGCGGGTGGGGCTCAGAAGAAGAAGCCGCCGTCGTCCCCTTCCTCTTCCTCGGGCTTGTTCAAGAGGGGGCGATCCTTGCGTAGCTCGGTGAACATCGGATAGACCTGGCCGTTCACGCGCCGCATGACGGTTCGCGTGCGGCGCTCGACCTTCCCCCGCTTCGCGCTCACGTAGATCGAGAAGACCGAGCTCTGGGCCGAGATGTACGGCAGGATCTCCTGATATTCCTC
Organism: bacterium; assembly: GCA_030433195.1. GTDB lineage: Bacteria > Planctomycetota > JACOTG01 > JACOTG01 > JAUIME01 > JAUIME01. The sequence goes on along the minus strand of JAUIME010000201.1, from coordinate 6,377 downwards.
GTTGGTGAGCAGGTTGTTCGACTGCAACTCCGCTACATCTTTGAAGATACCGGGTGTTTCGGCGTCTTCGGAGCCGCTCTCGCGCTCGCGGATCCGTCGCTCGTCCTCGTCCTCGGCTTCGTACTCGTCACGGTACTCGAGGATCTTCTCGGCCGCGTCGCGGTTGTCCTTGGAGAACAGCGATCGGATCACGGCCGGCGGCGCGGTATTGATGTTCACGAGCCCCGAGGACCAGATCGTCACGAAGTTGAGCAGTCCGGGAACGATGACGTCTTGGTCGTCTTCGTCGACGAAGTCGAAGAGCAGCTCCTCGGTGACGTCGGGGAGCATGAGCAGTTCGTCGACCGTGAGGATGGGGGCGTCGAGCGTTTCCGGGCTCGGGATCTCGCCGTCGCCGGCACCGCGTTTCTTCGGGCGCGTGACGTGATCGCGGATCTGTTCGGCGATCGACCGGGCCTCGGTTCCCGAGAGGTCGAACCGGGTGTCGTCGCGGAAATCGACCAGAACCGAGATGAGCGCTTCGAACACGTGCTCGCGCTGCTTCTTCTCGGCGGCTTCGTTGCGAGGCGCGCGCTGCTGTTGCTGCGAGTTGGCGCCGGTCCGCTCTTGGTTGTTGCGGTTGCCGCGACGCGCGTTGCGGTCCTCGCGGGTGTTCGTCTCCTTGGGCTCCGGGCGTTCGGCGAGCAGCGAGAGGTTGAGCTTGCGGTCCTCGTCGATGATCTGAACCTCGAGCTCGATCTCGCCTTCCTGCGAGTCGACGTCGTCGGCCCAGGGGTCGTAGTCGTCGTCGAACTCGTCGGATCCCTCGTCGGCCGCGAAGGCCGCCGTTTCCCACAGATCGCCGGGCGCGTCCCATTGGTTTTCGGACGAATCGGCCTGCAAGTACGCCTTGGCGCGGACGAGCACGCCGTCGGTCGCATAGTGGAGCACGCTGCCGTCGAGGCGGCTCTTCGCCAGCCGCAGCTCGATCTTGGTGCTGTAGCTGATCTGGAAGATGATGATGATCAGGAGGACCAGCACGAGGAGCGACAGGATCAGCGCGATTCCGCTCTCTTCGGTGCGGGTGGCCGGGTCGTCGTGTCGGCGGCCGAGTGAGTCTTCGGGATTCATGGAGGCCTCGGGTTCGCGTAACTCCTGGTCGCTTCGTCTCGAACGGGCGGCGCTCGTCAGGCCCGTCGCCGCGGCGGGCGGCGCAAGACGCGCCCGTTCCGGGTAGACGAGGGTTCCCGGGGGCCTATTCCCCCGTTTCCGCATCCTTCGACGATAGCAAGTAGCTCCGGTGACTTTCGGCTGTCGAGCCGAGGTACCGGAGAAAGATGTCGGAGCGTCCGTCCCCGTCGAGGTCGCGGACCACCTCGGTGACCCGGGCCGCGCCGCGGCTGTCGGGGATCGCGATGCGGTGCGTGGGGCGGTTCGGCCAGGTACCGTCCTCGCGGCCCGCGTAGATCGCGAGGCGATCGCTGCGCTCGAGGACGAGCAGGTCGCCGCGCCCGTCGCCGTCGTAGTCGCCTTCGTAGTGGATCAGCATCGACGGCGTGAGCGAAAATCCCGCGTCGCTCCCCTGGCTCGCTTCGGCGCGGATGTCGAGCGGGATCTCGATCGTGACGGTGGCCGTGGGGCGTCGGTCGAACAGCTCGTCGCCGCGGTTGCGGAAGATCGTCTGCGTGACCGCGAGCGATCGCGTCACCACGATGCGCAGCCCTTCCGACAGCCCGACTTCCGGGGTCGAGGGAAGGACCAGATCGTTTCGGCCGTCGCCGTCGACGTCGGGGAACTTCGCGCCGAGGTTCCATGCGCCCGTGCGCAGTATCGCGTCGGGGCGCGAAAGGTCACCGAGCGACGGGCCGCCACGGAAGATCTTCACGGCTCCCGCGCGCATCTCGTTCACGACGACATCGCGAAAGCCGTCGCCGTCGACGTCGACTACCGAAAGAGGGTTCCAACTCGGTGCGGCCCCCTCGCGTTGATCGGGCATCCGGTTGACGTCACGCAACGCGAGCGCGACGACACGCGAAGGACGCGGGCCGAATTGCCGCGCCTCGTTCTGGAACACGAAGCGGAGCGAGTCGCCGTCGAAGAAGACGAGGTCGCGGCGGTCGTCGTCGTCGAAGTGGCCCGTGTAGACGAGCGGGTAGGCGAGGCGCGCTTCGGTCGATCCGGCGAGGTTCCACGGCGCCGCGCGCACGCGACCGCGGAGCGGAAGCGTGATCGATTGGGGTTCTTCGAATCCTTCGTCGCCACGAAGTCGCAAGGTGTATCCCGTGCGCGAGGGAAGCAGCAGGTCGTCGTGCCCGTCGCCGTCCGCATCGAAGATCAGGTTGCGTGCTCGAGGGAGAGCCGAGTAGGGCAGGGGGGCATCGACGGTGACGTTCGCAAGAGGCGTCGCTTCGGTCGTGTATCGCGCGGGTTTCTTCGCGGCGTCGATCGCGAAGACGTCGAGGCCGCGCGGCGTCACGGCGACGATCTCGATCGTGTCGGGATCGTCGTCGACGTCGCCGAGCTCGAAGAGCGCGGTATCGGCCGGGAGGCGTACGGACTGAGTCGGCGTCGAAGGGATCCCGTTGGCCTCGGCGTAGTGGACGTGAAGCGTCGCGCCCGCCGCGAACACGAGATCGATTCTCCCGTCGCCGTCGAGGTCGGCCATGAGGGGAAGAACGCCCGCGCTCACGCCGTCGAGCGTCGTCGTCCGGTAGGGCAGTTCGGCTCGCGCGACGAGTGGTGACGCGGCGAACGTCGCGAACGTGGCGAGGGTCATGCCGAGCACGAGGGACGTCGTTCGTGCGATCATCGCTTCGACTCCACGAGCGTCAGGCCGTTGCGGCCGAAGACGGCAACGTCGGCGGCCCCGTCGCGATTCCAGTCGGTGACGCGATATCCTTCGCCGGCCCGGACGTCGAAGACGCGCCAGGGCTTCGAGCCGAACGTGATGCGCTTGCGACTCAAGAAACCACCCTTCTGCGAAGCGCGATAGACGCAAAATCGATCGTCGCCCGTGAGTGTGAGGAGGTCGGGGAGCCCGTCACCGTCGAAGTCGCCGTCGAGCGAAGCCAGCGGCGCGAAACCGAGCTGCGTCGCGTCGAGTGAAAAGCCGATCGTCGTGCTGCACTCCGGATTGCGCGCGAACACGCCTTTTCCCTTCTGGTTCAAGAAGACGTGATAGGTGACGTCGACGGTCTTGAAGAGAGCCTTCTGAACATTCGACACGAGACTCATCTCGATCGACGAGAGGAAGAGGTCGCGCGCGCCGTCACCGTTCAGGTCGACGAGCGCGGGCGGCGTGCTCGCGCCTTCGAGCGTCAGCGGTAGCTTCGGGGCTCCGAAGAGCTCGTCGCCGTCGCCGAACACGAGCACGCGCGTGACGACCTTGCCAAGGAGCGAGAGCTTGCCGCTCGGGCGAGACACGATCATCTCCGCGCCGCCTCGGCCGTCGAGATCTTCGAGCAGGATCCAGTGATTGGCGACGCGATCGGCATCGGCCGAAGCGGCGAGAAACGCGAGCGCGCGCTCGACGTCGGGCTTCGATCGGAATTCGCCGCTGTCGCGTTGACGATGGATCCGGAGACGGTCGCCGACGAGGACCAGGAGATCGCCGCGCCCGTCACCGTTCTCGTCGGCGATCACGAGGGAAGGAAGGCGGGATGCGACGGAGAACGCCTCGAGGGGGCCGCTTTCGATGCTACGCGCCAGCCCGGCAGGAATGTGCGTGGTGGCGTTCCACGTTCCGTCGTCGTCGCGCCCGAAGATCGCGTAGCCGTCGGCCGTGGCGAGGATCAGCTCGTCGTACCCGTCGCGGTCGAAGTCGCCGATGAGATCCCAGCGCGGCAGCGAACGCTCGTCCCCGATCGCGAAGGGGCTCGGATTCGCGAAAAGCGGCTCCGGTTCGTCGAGCCAAGTGCCACGACGTGCGACGAGCTCGACGCCGTCGGCGCGAATCCACGCGAGATCCCCGCCGGATTGGGTCGCGAACGCGCCGATGCAATACGCCGTGACGTCGGGAGGAACCTCACGTTGCGTGAATGCGAAGCCGTCGTCGCTGCCGCGGCCCACGTGTAGGTTGCGAAACGGCAGTCCGCGAGCCGCGCCCGTGCCGTCCGAGAACGACGAGGCGACGCACTCGAGTCGGCGATCGCCATCGAGGTCGGCGAACTCGATACCGACGACGTGTTCGCCGGCGAAGGCTCGCGTGGCGACGTGACGCGGATCGTCCGCGCTCGCCGGCGGGGCGAACGTCCCGATCGCGATGCCGACGACGATTCCGAGGGTGAACAGAAACCCGATGCTCCGGTCGCGTGCGCTCATGAAGCCAGCTCCGCGCGTCGGAAGGCGATCAGGCTCACGATCAGGAGCACGAAGCTCGAGACGAACGACGTGCCGAGTCCGAGCAGGATCTCGCGTCGTTCCCAGAACGCGTCGCTGAGTCCACCCGCAAGACCGGCCGCGACCTCGAGGAATCGATCGGTGTAGTGCACGAAGAGCAGTCCATGGACGGGCGCGTCGGACGCGAAGAACTGGGACGCGGCGAGCAGCGCGAACGTGAAACCGCCGGCTGCCAGAGACGCCGCGAGCGACCGGAACACGGTCGAAAGCGTGAGTCCGAGAATCGCCCACCCGACGAGCGGCGCGAGGGTCAACGCCCAACCCAGGAACGCGTGGCGAACCATCGCCGATCGCTCGACGAGCACATAGCCGTCCGCGCTCGCATCGGTGAAGTCGTAGGCCTGCGCGGCGAGTGCGAGCGCGAGCAGCGACGTGGCGACGAACAGCATCGTCGTGATCACGGCGAGCGCCAGCGCTTTGCCGAGCAGCACGTCGGTACGCGAAACGGGGAGGATCAGCGTGTTCTGGATCGTGCGTCCGCTCGTCTCTTGCGAGATCGACAGACAGCCGAGCAAGAAGGCGCCGAGCGCGAGGATCCAGGACGAGGCGCGCAGCACCTCACTGAAGCACGCGAACGCGGTGCGGGGGACGTCGTACGACTCGACCGACTCGAGCTGCAAGAAGAAGAAGATCGCCACTGCGCCGGCGATCGCGGTTCCTGCGATGCCGAGGAACAGTCGCTGCGTCACGAGGCGCGACCACTCCGAACGTGCGAGACGAAGGATGCGTGCCATCATGGGGCGTCCTCCTCGACGTGCGTCATGAAGTAGTCTTCGAGCGTGCGGCGCACGCGCGCGAACTCCGATACCGCAACGTCGGCGTGAACGAGCCGGGCGTTGATGGCGGCGAGGTCGTCGGTGCGCGCGCGAATACGCAGGCCGCCATCCGCAGTGCGATGGGTTGCGAGCGCCGCGCCGCTGCCGGCGAGGGCGCGCTCGGCGCGATCGAGATCGTCGACGCGCGCTTCGACCTCGGCGAGCTCGGGCTCCGTCAACGCGTCGACGTCACCGGCGACGACGAGCTTGCCGTCTCGCAAGATCGCGACCGCGTCGCAGAGCGTTTCGACCTCGTGCAACAGGTGGCTCGAGATGAAGAACGTCGTACCGCGTTCTCTCTTCTCTTGGCGCACGAGGTCGCGGAAGTTCTGCACGGCTTCGGGATCGAGACTGTTCGTGGGCTCGTCGAGCACGACCACCTCGGGATCGCGCAGAAACGCGGCCGCGAGGCCGAGCGCTTGGCGCATGCCCTGGCTGTAGGTCCCGGCGCGCCGATCGGCCGCGCTCCCGAGCCGCACGCGATCGAGCCACCTGTCGACGCGCTCGCGCTCGTGAGTGCCGCTCGCTCGCGCGAGCATTTCGAGGTTGCGGCGCCCGCTGCGATGCGGATGAAAGCTCGGCTGTTCGAGCAACGCTCCCGTACGCGCCGCAATCTCACGATGATTGCGTGCGAGATCGAGCCCGAAGAATTCGACGCGTCCCGAGGTGGGGCGCAGAAGGCGGAGCATCATGCCGATGGTCGTGCTCTTGCCGGCTCCGTTCAAGCCGAGAAAGCCGAAGACGCAGCCGCGCGGAACGCAGAGCGAGAGGTCGTCCACGGCCGTGTGCGAGCCGTAACGCTTCGTGAGTCGATCGAGTCGGATGACGGATTCAGGCATGGTCGTCACGTCGCCGGACTACTGCACTCCGGCGAGATCCGCCGCGGTCAGGAAGATCGTTCGCGCCACGCGCGCGATCTTCTCCGGGTGGATCTTCTCGGCCGTATCGGTGGGCCGATGGTAGTCGTCGTGGACGCCCGAGAAGAAGAACAACACCGGGACGCCACGCTCGTGGAAGGGGAAGTGGTCGCTTCGTTGAAAGTACTCTTGGCCGCCCTTCTCGATGCGTAGACCGCCGACGCGGCGGTTGGCGGCGGCACGGCGTGCGGACGCGTAGAGCTTCGGATGTTCGTTCGCGCCAAGGACGTCGATGCGTCGCGGATCGTTGCGCCCGACCATGTCCATG
>JAUIME010000200.1 GCA_030433195.1 bacterium | reverse complement strand
GATGCCGTCGTTCACGCTGCTCGGGCCGACCGTCATCCGGCTGCCGTTCATCCTGCACACGTCGTACCCGCACGAGATCCTGCACAACTGGTGGGGGAACTCGGTGTTCGTCGATTGGGAGAGCGGGAATTGGTGCGAGGGGCTGACGGCGTACATGGCCGACTTCCTGCTCAAGGAAGGGACGGGCAAGGGTGCCGAGTATCGCCGCGACACGCTCAAGAAGTACCGCAACTTCGTGCGCGATGCGCGCGACTTTCCGCTCACGGAGTTCCGCTCGCGGCACAGTGAGGCGACCGAGTCGGTGGGCTACGGCAAGTCGCTCATGTTCTTTCACATGCTGCGCCGCGAGGTCGGCGATGCGACGTTCGCGCAGGGATTCCAACGCTTCTACCGCGAGATGAAAGGCAAGAAGGCTTCGTTCGCGGACATCGAGCGCGTGATGTCGCGAACGGCCGGCGTGGACCTCGGCGAGTTCTTCGCGCAGTGGGTGACGCGCACGGGTGCGCCCGAGCTCGCGCTCGGCTTCGTCGACGTCGGCGAGGGTGGGCGCATCCTCGTCGAGGTGCGGCAGATCCAGGAGGGGGCGAAGTATCGCGTGACGGTACCCGTGGCCTTCATGCTCGAGGGCCGCGACGAGGCGATCATCCGCGACGTCGAGTGCACGAGCGCGAGCACGACGCTCGACACGACGTTCGACTCGTCGCAAGGCGGACGCGTGCTTTCCGTCGCGATCGATCCCGAGTTCGACGTGTTCCGGCGTTTGCATCGAGCGGAGATTCCGTCGTCGCTCGGACAGATCTTCGGCGCGGAGCGCACGACGATCGTCTTGCCGAAGGATCATCGAGAAGCATGGCGCGCGCTGGCGACGCAGTGGAGTCGCACGAGCGATGTCACGATCGTCGGCGAAGAGGAGCTCGATGCGGTGCCCGCGGATCGCGCGGTGTGGATCCTCGGCGCGCGCAACCGTCACGCGGCCGCGAATCGCGCCGTGTTCGAAGGCGTCGGCGCACGTGCCGAGATCGCCGCGGATGCCGCGGGCTCGATCGACTTCGGGCGCGATCGTGTCGATCTCGCGAACCATACGTTCGTACTCACCGCGACGCATCCCGCGAACGAGGATCTCGCGATCGGATGGGTGGGCGGCGCGCCCGCGGCCGCGATCCCGGGCCTCGCTCGAAAGCTCCCGCACTACGGCAAGTACTCGTACCTCGCGTTCGAGGGCGACGAGCCGACGAACGTCGTGAAGGGGCAGTGGGACGCGGTCGGGTCGCCTCTCGTTCGCGTGCTCGCAGACAGCGGCCGTGCGCCCGCGGTGACGTATCCCGAGCGCGAACCGCTCGCGCGCCCGGCGTCGGTGTTCGATCCCGATCGCCTGCAAGCGCACGTGACCACGCTCGCGAGCCCGTCGATGGAGGGGCGCGGCGTCGGCACCGAGGGGATCGACCGCGCCGCGCAGTGGATCGCCGAGCAGTTCGAAGAGATCGGCCTTTCGCCGGCGGGAGATGCCGGCGATTGGTTCCAGAGCTTCACCGAGTCGGACGGCCCGGAAGGCGAGAGCGTCACGCTTCGTAACGTCGTCGGCGTGCTCGGCGGCACCAATCCGGCGTTCGCGAAGCAGGCCGTCGTCGTCGGTGCGCACTACGATCATCTCGGCTACGGTTTCCCCGACGTCCGCGCAGGTTTCGAAGGCAAGATCCATCCGGGCGCCGACGACAATGCGTCGGGCGTCGCGGTGATGATCGAAGTCGCGCGGCTCCTCGCCGAGACGATGCAGCCCACGCGCCCGATCGTGTTCGTCGCGTTCAGCGGCGAGGAGTGGGGCCTACGCGGATCGAAGCACTACGTGCGTACGATAAAAAAGTACCCGGCGGCCGAGACGTTCGCGATGATGAATCTCGACAGCGTCGGCCGGCTCGAGGGTCGACCGCTCACAATATTCGGGACCGGCAGCGCGACCGAGTGGGTGCACATCAACCGCGGCATCGGCTTCACGACGGGCGTCGAATCGAAATCGGTGATGGACGATCCCGGGAGCAGCGATCAACGGAGTTTCCTCGAGGTCGGCGTGCCCGCGGTGCAGCTCTTCGGCGGAGCCCACGGCGACTACCACCGCCCGAGCGACACGGCCGACAAGATCGACGTTGCGGGTATGGTGCGAACGGCCACCTTCCTGCGTGAAGTCGTCGCGTACCTCGCGAATCGTGAAGACCCGATGCATCCGACGATCGAGGGTGCGCCATCGAACGGATCCGCCGCGGCGCCGAGCGGCGCCGGATCGTCACGCCGCGTGAGCCTCGGCACGATGCCCGACTTCGGCTACACGGGCGCCGGCGCGCGCGTCGAGGCCGTCACGCCCGACTCGCCCGCCGCGAAAGCGGGCCTGCAACCGGGCGACATCGTCATCGGCATCGGCGACAACGAGGTGATCGATCTGAAGTCGTATTCGGATGCGCTACGAGCGTGCGAGCCGGGCCAGACCGTCGTCGTCCGCGTCCGTCGTGAAGGAGAGGTGATCGAGCTTCGCGCGACCCTCGTCGAGCGGTAAGCCCTACGCCGGCGGCGGCGCGACCGCTTCGGTTGGCGGGGCGATGATGCTGCCCGTCGACTTGCAGCGGCGGAGTTCCTCGTTCGACCAGAATTCGTTCATGATGCGCTTGAGGTCGACTTCGATGTTTTCGAGGTCGAACTCGGCTTCGTGGACGAGCTCGTGGGTGTCGTCGGAGTACCACTGGAGCTTGTCTTTGGCGCCTGCGGGGCGGGGCTGCTCGACGACGAGGCCGATGGTGTTCGCGGGGCGACGCGGCGAGTGGGGGACGTTCGCGGGCAGGAGGTAGATCTCGCCCTCGCGGATGACGATCTCTTCGGGCTTGCCCGTGTCGGGGTGGATGATGCCGACGATGATGTCGCCCTTGATCTGGTAGAAGAACTCCTCGGTCACGTTGACGTGGTAGTCCTTGCGCGCGTTCGGGCCGCCGACCACCATGACGATCGTGCCGCGCTCGTCGCGCCAGACCTGCTTGTTGCCGACGGGCGGCTTCAAGTCGGCGGCGTGCTCCTCGATCCACTTCATGAGGTTGACGGGTTGGAACAGGGACATGGCGACCTCCTCCGCGTGCGTTGCGAGACTCGGCTGACTGCGGGCGCGACGGCGCCCGAGTCGAGATTATAGCCGATCGCGAACGGGCGGGAAGGAAGCGTTCTTGCGGGCCTCGATGCGGGCCGCCCGATTGGTGGGCGAGACCGGTTCGGTCAGCGGCGTCGACGGGTCGGTCGTTTCGCGCGCGTTCCGTGCGGCGGCTTCGAGGCGCGGCTGGAACGCCGCGAGCGATTCGAGGAATCGATCCCCGTGCGCCTCGGACGGCTCGACGTGCGTGTTCTCGTGGTACTCGTTGAAGCTCGTGACCACGACGAGGTCGGGCGTACGGCGGAAGGAGAGCGCAACGTCTTGCATGTCTTCGAAGGTTCGCGTGCCGCGCCTTGCGACCTGCCCCGTGCGTTGGCGGTGTGACGACCGCAGTTGCCGGTCGTCGTATCCGGGGCAGATCGAGAAAGACCGCAGCCGCCGCGGCGAGTCCATGTCGCGATCGTCGAGGAAACTCTCGTACGAGTTTCGCCACAGCGTCTCGCGGACGCGCTCGGCGCCGACTTCGAGCGGCGAGTAGAAGTTCCATCCGGAGAAGAAGTCGCGTAGCGCGTTCGGGAGATAGCGGCTGTAGGGGATCGGACCGCTCGCGACGAGTCGCGCGTCGGCATGGGCCGCGCGCATCTCGATCGAATGGCGCCAGAAGACGCTCAACAGCTCCGTACTCGTGAAGTACCAGACGAGAGGCTCGCCCTCGATGCGGTGGTAGGCGCTGCGCGGGACGAACTCGTCGTGGAGCGTCGAGATCGCCTCGAACAGGCGCACCGAGTCGTCCGTGGCGAGCGAGAGCATCACCGAGAGCTGCATCGGGTGATCCTCGTTCTCGACGAGGTCGAACAGACGGCGCGTCGCCGCGAGCTCGGTCGGGTTGAGTCCGCGGCTGCCGACCTGCCAATTGACGACGAAGAAATCGAGCTTGGCGCGTCGCGCTTCGCCCAGGTGACGCCGCAGGGTGTCGTCGTCGTTCGAGGAGTACGGCCCTCCGATCGGCGGGTCGCTCACCGCGGCGAACTCGTGGTTCTCGTTCCAGTGCTCGACGACGTCGCCGGTCCGGTACCAAGGATAGTAGTGCGCCCCGAGCCGCGGGACGACATCGGACTCCTCGTCACGCCGCACCGAACGGGCAGCTTGCGTCTCGGCCGTCGCGTCGAGCAGCTCGAAGAGGCCGTCGGCCGTGCGATCCCAGGTGTGCTCTTCGGCCTTGGCGCGACCCCTCTCGCCCATTCGCGAGGCGAGGTCGGGATCCTCGAGCAGCGTTCGAATCGCGGCGCCGATGCGTTCGGGAATCGCGTCGACGAGGATCGAGCACGACTCGTCGAGGATCTCGGAGAATCCGCCCCCACGCGTTCCGACGACGGGCAAGCCCGCCGCGGCGGCCTCGAGCGGCACCATGCCGAAGGGCTCGAGATGCGGCGTGTACACGCAACACGAGGACGTCGTCCAAAGTTCGGTGAGACGTTCGTTCGAGACGGCGCCTTCGAAACGGACGCGATCTTCGAGATCGAGGGACGACGCGAGTCGTTCGAGTTTCGCTTTGTCGGGACCGGTCCCGACGATGACCAGCTCGCCCTTCGGGACGTGCTGCATCGCTTCGATCTGCAAGTGCACCTGCTTGTGGTTCCACAGTCTTCCCACGGACAGCACCCGTGGTCGATCGAAGCTCGGTGCGTGGTCTTCGGGCCACGTCCGGATGCCGGGATACACGACGCGGTCCGGCGTTCGGCCGTAGACGGTCTCGAGGTAGCGGCCCGTCGCGATGCTGTTGGTCGCGAGTGCGTCGAACGTCGCGTGCGATTCGAATTGTTCGATGAGACTCAGGAAGACATCGTGCTCGGACGTCGCGACGGTCTCGTAGTGTAACTTGGGATAGACGTGCACCTCGAGATTTTGGTCGGAACCCGGACCCGCGTATTCGCGCATGTCGTAGGCGGCCCGGAAGGGTTCGGCGGCGAACCAGACCGAGGCGCCGCAGCGCACGAGGTGCGTCGGAAAGAGGTACTGGAAGACGACATCATGCCGCCCGATCCGATCTTCCCAGACCCGCGGCTGCAGCAACAGGTCGTGGATCAGCCCATAGCGTCGCGTGTGCCGCGAGCGCGGAAGCGTCGGCAGCAGGTTGACGTGAACGCGCGTCGAGTCGATGCCGTACTCGCAGAGCAGATCGAAGTCGATCGCGGGCGTGTACAGCGTGATGTGCGGGACGCGCCGCTGCCAGCGCGCGAGGCATTCGAGGAGATAGATCTCCGAGCCGCCGTACGCGTTGAGCGTGGGCGTGATGATTCCGAGGTTCTGCACGACGTGGACGGCGCTCCTGCGTGGCTCGCGGGGTCGAAGGGTCGGTCGTCCATGGAAGCCCGGTGGCCCACGGTCGACATGAGGGACCATCGACAAGAAACGCCGCCGTACTTTACCCGCACCGCTGCGCCGGCCCCGGGGCCTCGGCTCGCCGCTCTTCGCTTCGCCGGGTGTTGCCGCGGCGAAGGCGGCGAAGCCGTGAGGGCCGAACGAAAGCGGGCCCGTCCGCGACGCGGACGAGCCCGTTGGCTGCGTACTTCGGTGTCACCGTCGGATGGCGGTGACGCGGGTCGGGTCGGCTCAGCGGCCGCCCATGCCTCCGCCCATTCCACCACCCATGCCGCCGCCGCCCATCATCGGGCCAAGCATCTGCATGATGCCGTTGACGGCCTGGTCGAACTCGGCCTGCGTCTGCGCGGCGAGCATCTGGTCGAGGACGTTCTCCGCCATGCCCATCATGCCCATGGCCATGGGCTTCTGATCGGCGGGGATCTTGAGGTTCGCCATGTTGCCCTTGGCTTCCTCGATGCCCTTCATGAACTCCTGGTGGAATTCCTTCGGCACCCAGGTGCTGTCGACCTTCACCATGTCGAACTCTTCGGCTTCTTCGTTCGGAGCCTCGACGCGGACCTTGGCGGTGTCACCGTCCTGGCTGACGACCGTGATCTTGGTGTTGATCATCGAGTCGCGAACCGACTTGCCCTGCGTGTCCTGCGCCATCTGGTCGATCATCGAGGGGAGGCTCTTCAGTTCGTTGCTGAGGAGCTTGCCGACGTCCATCGACTTCATCGAGTCGAGCGACTTGAGGTCGCTGTTGGCGATCGACTGCATCGTGTCGGCGAACTGTCCGACGTTCTTCTTCACGTCTTCCATCGGGATCGGCGACTGCATCGCCATCATGCCGACCATCGGGTTGGCGAAGATGAAGTCACGCTTCTCTTTGAGCGTCTTGCCGAGCTTGCCGAAGATGACCATCGACTTGTTGTAGACGTCGGCGTCCATGTTCTCGGCGAACGACTTCACGAGACCGTTGATCTCGCTGCGGTACGAGCTCGGAAGGGCGTTCCAGACGTGGTCGGCGCGGTCTTCCTCGGCCGTCTTGATCATCGCCTTGAAGATCGCGTCCGGGCTTTCGGCTTGGACCGTCGAACCGAACGAAATGCCGACGAGTAGCGCCAGCGCGTACATCCATGCGAACTTGAACTTCATGTTCTCGAAACCTCCATCTCGTGTAGGGTCAGATGCCTGCGAGCCGTCGAGGCTGACAGGCCTTGTTTCGTATCGGCGTCAGTTGCCGTTTCGCGCCGCTCGGAGAGCGGTGCCGAATCGGGTCGGTGCTCCTCATCGAGCATACGACCCCAGGGATGAACCGATTTTTCGAGCTTTCTGTTCGCGATTCGATCGCGCTCTCGGGGACGGGCGCCGAGTGACCTCCTACGCGGCAAGCAGCGCGGGATTCAATCGAGGCTCCGGGCGCGGTCGCAGAGAGGAGTGTGTGAGACTCCAGAGCTTGTCGGAAAGCCATCGCTGGTCAGAAAGCCACGAGTCGTGATTCCAGACAGTCGGGAAGTCGGTTCTTGGCGTAGGCGGCTGGCTTCGTCGGCAGCTTTCGCCGACAGGCTCGCCGAAACGACACCGATGCTGGACTCCCCTATCCTTGTGGAATGACCCTTCTGCCGGCCCGGTCGCCCAGTGTACCAGCCCTGCCCGACGAATGCCATTGCCGCCGAGGAGCCCGAGGACGGGTCAAATGGCCTCGGGAAACGGGCTGTGGCCCGTGAAGCCGATCGCGTAGGGGGCGAGGGCCGTGGATTCGCGCGGGGCGGCGTGCGAAGTCTCGTCGGAGAGCGGGGTTTCGTTCGACTCCGCATCGGGCCAGATGCGGAATCCACCGCGCTTGGCATGCTGATCGAACGTCCAGGTGCCCCAGATGCCGTTCTCGTCGGCGTTGCCCTCGTGCTCGACGACGTGGGCCGCGTCGCAGCATTCGCAGGCGAGGTAGGTCTTTGCGAGCCAGACCTTTCCGCTCTCGGCCTCGCATCGGCCGGAGACTCGAAACTCGCCGATGCCGTCAACGCCCTCACCGCTGACGGCCCCCGACTCGAACTCGAGCCGAAGGTTCATGCGGTTGCGAACGTCGCTGGACGCATAGAGATAGAAGCCGCTCCACGGCCCGGACCGCAACCGGGCCTTTCCCCAACCGATCGTGGACATCCGCGTTCCTCCAGGGCTCCGACTCCTCAGTCGACGCGGATCCTACCGGAATCCTCATGGTTCGTCGAGGCAAAACGCGGCCTCGAGGGGATCAGGCCTCGGCGGGCAACTGGACGACGGCTTCGAAGCGCTTCGCGAGCGCCGGGAACGGTCGTTTGGGAATGCGCTGGACGAAATCCGCCACCACGCGCTGGCGCAGCTCTTCGGGCGGCTCGTGGAGCGCGCGATAGCGACGCAAGATGTTCGCGCGCTGCGGCCGCTTCATGGAGAGTAAGATCCGCACGATCGCCGGGAGCGGCAAGCAGGTGAGGATCATCGCGCAGATCTCGACCTTCTCTTCGATGAGAAGGGTGCCGAGGAACTGGCATTCTTGCGCCGTGAGGACCTGCGCAACCCGGGCAGCGGGGGCCGCGGCGGCTCGTGCCTTGCGGCCCTTCTTGCCCTTGGAGTCGGATTCTCCGTCGTCGACGAGCAGCCGCAGCATCGCGCGGATGGCCGTCTCGATGCCCTTGTTGGGGCTGAGGAGTCCGAAGGTCAGCAGCATGCGCCGGCCGCGCATGTCGAATCGCGCCTTGAAGTGGTCTTGATCCCCCCGCGGCAGATCGGGAATCCCATGTGGGATCACCTCGATCATGGACCGCGGAACGCCGTGGGAGTCCTCCAGGACGTCGGCGGCGAGGCCGTTCATCACCACGAGGCGGTCGCATCTCTCGGCCATGGCGCGCACCAGGGATCGCTGCGACGCGGACGGTTC
>JAUIME010000199.1 GCA_030433195.1 bacterium | reverse complement strand
AGCGCGCGAAGTTGTCGCAGCGGTCCGAGAGTCGTGCTGCGTGAACATCGAACGGGGCGAAGTCGCGGATTCTCGACACGCAACTCACGACGGCGCGTTTCGGGAAGTGCTTTGGTATAAAGCGCGGCGAGGGTCTGTCGTCGTCTCGCACGGATTCGAGCGAGATTCACATGTTTCGGCTGCCGTGCGGCAGATGCGCTCACGGCGATCACGGGAGGGGGTGCCATGAGCAGCAAGACGGTACGGACGGGTCGCGATCGACTCGAAGATGCGGTCCGCGGGTTCGAGCTTCGCCGGCTCGCGATCGTCCTCGCGACGATTCTCGTACTCGGCGCGGCCTCCGCATCCGCGAGCCCGCTCGATGCGCTCTCGTACGATTTCGAGTGGCGCATGCCGGTCACGAGCTCGGCCACGACGTCGGCCACGACGTCGGCCGATCTGCTTGATGCGATCGCGCCGGCAACCTTCGATGCGGCGATCCTCGAACCCGCGATGCTCGATCCGGAGCCCGAGCCCGTGCAGCCGCGCTTCCCCACGTGGCAAGACCAGCAGCAGAACGCAGGTTGGTCGTTCGCGTTGACGCCGTACGTTTGGTTCGCGGCCATGGACGGCGACCAAATGATCGATGGCCTCGAGGGCAATCAGGGCACCGATTTCAGCGATGCCATCTCCGACCTCGAGTTCGCTCCCGGGCTTCGTGTCGAGATGACGAGCGGGCAGTTCGGGTTTCTGATCGACGGAACGCTCGTCGACATCTCGGACCGTGATTCCCAGAAGGGGTCGCGCGTCGACGTCGACTCCGAGCTCATCCTGGTCGACGCGATGATGCTCATGCGACTCACGCAATCGGAGTCATTCGACGTGGCTCTCACGGCGGGTGGGCGCTACACGCACGCCGACACGAAGGTCAAGGTTCGCGGCGGGTCACGCGCAAGCGATACCGAAGACTGGTTCGACCCGACGATCGGCGCGCGGGTTCGCGGTCCACTCGCGAGCGGGATCGACTTCGTCGTGCGCGGCGACTACGGCGGCTTCAACATCGGCAGCGGCGACGACCGATCGTGGCAAGTCGTGGGCGAACTGCTCTACGATCTCGGCGGCGGAAGCCGCATCGGCGTCGGATACCGTCACCTCGTGCAAGAGTACGAGTCGCAAAGCGGCAACTCGACGTTCGAGTGGGACCAAGAGATCGCGGGCCCGACCGTGGTGTTGTTCCTCGGGTTGTAGTTCGTTCGTCGGGCGCGGCCTACTCGATGGCCGAACGTACGGGGCGTGGAATATCGCCGGCGGGGTTGACGGATTCGCGAACCTCGGGCATGATCGCGCGCGTGACAGACCTGTCTGGAATGAATGGGATCTCAACCGCAACCTGAGACCCAAAGCGGCGCGGCCGCGACTCCCTCTCGAGGTGAGTCCGCCGCGCCGCGTCTCGTTCGGGGGCGCTCGCGGCGCAGCGAATCGTGCCTTCCCGAGACGTCATCCGCTTCGTGGCGAAGAGATCAGGGGCAGGGATCCACGAAGTTTCGAAGATCTTGATGCCCTTGCGCCTTGTACTGCGTCCATGACAGGACCTCTTGGCTGTCCGGGACGTGATCGGCGTTCGTGTCCCAAGCGACAATGACGTCGGGATGCGGTTCGTTCTTGTACATCGAGCGGCGCCATCCGGGGATCGAGTTCAAATAGTACGTCGGCCCCAGCGTCACGTGTTGTCGGCATCCGATGCTCCGTGCGTTTGCCAGTTCGGGAACCGTCGTCGAGTCGAAAACCAGGATCGGGCTCGAGACGCCGGAGAGGGGGAGTCGCATCAACTTTCCTGTCGCGTAGGTGAGCACCAGGAGCTGACTCTCTTCGTTCGGATCGACGGCAATTGCCGCGATGATGTCGAGCTCGGTCCCTTGAAAGATCACCGTACGGTTCACGGTGATCTGCGGATGACTCCCGCCCCCGAACCCGCCCGTACCTCCCGTCGTCTCGACGAAGTCCCATCGCTCGATCGTCGACGTTCCATTGTCGTACGTGCCCGCCACGTACGCGCGACGGATGTCCAGATCCTCGTTGCAGAGCGGCACGGCATCCGCAATGTCGAACGAGGTCGAAACGACCTGTTTCTCCAAAGGTGACCAAGGAGACTGAGCGTCGGCGCGGTGTCGTCGATAGACATGGAACTCCCGGCGTTTGGAATCCCAGTCGAACATCGTGATTCGAACGTCGTTCGATGCCAGCGCTTCGAGCGTCCGCGTGGACGACGCGACGCGGTACAACTCGGCCGGAAGGTTGTCGCTCACCACGACCATCGACGCACCGACCTTCGTTTCGTGGCTCCAGATCAAGAGCGCCGCACCCGCGCCCACGAGCAGCATTCCGAGAAGTATCCATCTCGCGATCATTGTGCTCCTCCGTCGTGAAAACTCACCGAGATCCGAAGACTCAGTCGGAACAATACGGACAATCAGGTGCCTCGTCGACTCGGGGATCGGGGGTGCCGGGCGAGCAGTTGCCTCCATCGAGACAGTCTGCAAGCGCTTGCGGAAGGTCGGGGCCCGGTTGGTTCACGTTGTGCTGATTCCAAAGATCGGAGTTGAATTCGTGCCAATTGCAGAGCCCGGGTTTGGCGGCTGTCAGAGTCGCGCGGAAATGCGTCGAATAACCTGCGTGGTTATTCTCGATCCAACCGCAAAGAACCTGGAGCGTCCTCCACTGAACCGTCAACTCCTCGCACGCGATACTGCATGGTCCTGATCCAAGATCAATGTTGAAGTGTGTGTACTCGTGCCACAGCGTGATCATGATCAGGCCTACGAATTGGGCATAGCTATCCGACATCGATTCGAGAAGGGAGAAGTTGACGGATACCGTTCCCGGGTTTCCCGCTGTTTCCGACCCACCGGGAGGGCCCTGGCTATGCACTTCGATGTCCACGCCTTGACTCGGAAACCCGTTGGATAGGCTCGGATCGTACTCGAACAGCAGAGTCTGAGCATCGATCATCGCGTTCTGCCAGGCCTGTTCCCGCGGTTTGGAGGTGTCGAGAGGGCGGTGTGCCGGCGGGCCACCTTGGGCGTGGGCCTCCACGCAAGCACCTAGAGATGCGAGAACGACGGCGAGGGATACGGTCCGTGAGATGCGTTTCGAGAGTCGAACTTGCATACGCGTTCTCTCCTTTAGCGTGGCCCCGATTTGCATCGAGTCTCGAGAGAGACTCGTCTTACCCGTAACTCCTAATAGCGAAGCTAATGCTCCGATATGTCTTTTGTCAAGGTCGAGATTGGTGGTTCGTGCATGGGGGTTCGTGCGCGCGGGCTCGGGAATCTGCGATGGCTCGAGGGGGCACGTGCGTCGAAACCGATGGGCGCCTTGGGTGGTGCCTCGAGGCGAGCGTCGGGTGGTCGGGTGCAGCGAGAGGTGGGCGAAGATGGGGTGGGGCTCGAAAAAGTCCGGGTCGCGGACTGGACAGTCGGATGATCTGCAAGGTATCGTCCAGTCCGAACAAAACCCGAACTTCGCGCCGGAGCTCGGATCGTCAGGATTCACCGTTTTCATGCCTGAGCAGCCCGATCGGAAGCACCACGACCATCCCTATCGCCGGCGCGTCGAGGAGGCTCCGTCGCGTCCGCGGCGGGGGCGGCCTTCGGCCGGTTCGTCGCGTCACTCGCCGGGGACCGAGTCCGCGCGGCCAGGGGAAGTGCGTCGTCGGCCGACGCGGTATGCCGAGCTCGATGTCGCGAGTAACTTCTCGTTCTTGCGCGGGGCGAGTCATCCCGAGGAGCTCGTGCGCGAGGCGGCGCGGCTCGGGCACGAGGCCGTGGCGATTGCCGATCGCAATACGTTGGCGGGGGTGGTGCGCGCGCACATCGCCGCGAAGGATGTCGGGATCCCGATCGCGATCGGCAGTCGGCTCGTGTTCGAGAAGCCCGAGCGGCTCGAGCTGCTCGTGTACCCGACCGACTTGGCGTCGTACGGTCGGTTGTGTCGCTTGCTCACGGTCGGGAAGCGTCGTGCGGCTAAGGGCGAATGTCGGCTGACGCTCGACGACTTCCTCGCACACCAAGAGGGACTGCTCGCCGTTTACGTGGCGCCCGATCCGATCGACCGCGCGGCGATCGATGCGTTGCTGCGGATTCGCGGCGTGCTCGACGACGATCGGTTGTCGGTCGCGATCACGCGGCGTTTCGATTCGTTCGAGCGCGAGCGGCTGCGCAAAGTCGTGGCGCTCGCGCGCGACACGGCGGTGCCGCTCGTCGCCACGGGTGACGTGCATCATCACGAGCGCGGGCGCCGGCCGCTGCAAGACGTCGTCACGTGCATCCGGCACGGGTGCTCGCTCGAGGAGGCCGGGCGGAAGCTGCACGCCAATGCCGAGCGGCATCTGCGCACACCGCACGAAGTCGGGGAGCTGTTCGCGGCCGTGCCCGAAGCGGTCGATCGCGCGGTCGCGATCGCCGAGCGCGCGGTCGCATTCTCGCTCGACGAGATCGTGTACCAGTACCCCGACGAGATCTGTCCTGCGGGGCGCGGGCCGATGGAGCATCTCGTGCAGCTCACGTGGGAGGGGGCGCGCGGGCGGTATCCGAACGGGATTCCCGATGCGGTCGCCGACCAGGTGCGACGCGAATTTCGGCTCATCGGTGAACTCGGATATGCGCCGTACTTCCTGACGGTGCACGACATCGTGCGCTTTGCGCGTTCGCGCGACATCTTGTGCCAGGGGCGCGGTGCCGCGGCGAACTCGGCGGTGTGTTTCTGCCTCGGCGTGACGTCGGTCGATCCGGATCGTATCGACATCTTGTTCGAGCGATTCGTGAGCAAGGAGCGCAACGAGCCGCCCGACATCGACATCGACTTCGAGCACGAGCGTCGCGAAGAGGTCATCCAATACGTCTACGGTAAGTACGGGCGCGAGCGGGCGGCGCTCACGGCCGAAGTGATCACGTATCGCGGGCGCAGCGCGGTGCGCGAGGTCGGCAAGGCGCTCGGGTTGTCGCTCGACGTCGTCGACCGGCTCGCGAAGAACATGGATTGGTGGGAGCCCGGCGAAATCCGTCCCGAGCGTCTGCGCGAGCAGGGCATGAACCCGAACGATCCGACGCTGCAGCGGCTCACGAAGCTCGTCGGCGAGCTGCTCGGGTTTCCGCGGCATCTGTCGCAGCACGTCGGCGGGTTCGTCATCACGCAGCGTCCGCTTTGCGAGCTCGTACCGATCGAGAACGCGGCGATGGAAGACCGCACGATCATCGAGTGGGACAAGGACGACATCGACGCGATGGGCATGCTGAAGATCGATGTCCTCGGGCTCGGCATGCTGACGTGTGTACGCAAGGCGCTCGACCTCGTCGCGGCGACGCGCGGCACGCGTTACACGATGGCGACCGTGCCGCCCGAGGATCCGGCCGTGTACGACATGATCTGCGAGGCCGATACGGTCGGCGTCTTCCAGATCGAGTCGCGCGCGCAGATGCAGATGCTGCCGCGGCTACGCCCGCGATGCTTCTACGATCTCGTGATCGAGGTGGCGATCGTGCGGCCGGGTCCGATCCAGGGCGACATGGTGCATCCGTACCTGCGACGGCGAAATGGCGAAGAGCCCGTGAGCTTTCCCGACGAGCGCGTGAAGAAGGTGCTCGCGAAGACGCTCGGCGTGCCGCTGTTCCAAGAGCAGGCGATGGCGCTCGCGATCGTCGCCGCGGGATTCACGCCGGGCGAGGCCGATCAACTGCGCCGCGCGATGGCGGCATGGCGTCGTCACGAGAAGGAGATCCTGCGCTTCGGGGCGCGGCTCATCGAGGGCATGGTCGCGCGCGGCTACGAACGTGATTTCGCGGAGCGCTGCTTTCGGCAGATCCAGGGCTTCAGCGAGTACGGATTTCCCGAGTCGCATGCGGCGAGCTTCGCGCTCATCGTGTACGTGTCGTGCTGGCTCAAGCATCATCATCCCGCGGCGTTCGCGGCGGCGCTCGTCAACAGTCAGCCGATGGGGTTCTACGCGCCCGCGCAGATCCTGCGCGACGCGAAGGAGCACGGCGTGCGCATCCTCCCGATCGACGTGCACTACAGCGAGTGGGACTGCACGCTCGAAGACGACGGCGGCGCGATCCGCATGGGCATGCGTCTCGTGAAGGGGCTCGGCGAAGACGACGCGCATGCGCTCACGAACGCGGCGCTCGAACGCGGCCCGTTCCGCACGATTGAAGACGTGCGGCGCGAGAGCGGCGTGCGCGTGTTCGCGCTGCGCAAGCTCGCACGCGCCGACGCGTTCCGTTCGATGGGCATCGATCGGCAGAACGCGCTGTGGCAACTGCGCGGGCTTCGCGACGAAGCGCTGCCGATGTTCGACACGATCGAGCGGCGCAAGCCGAACGCCGATGCGGGCACCGATCGCACACCGCGCCCCGCGGCGCTTCCGTCCATCCCCGAGCCGCGCCAAGTCGTCGAAGACTACCGTCACGTCGGCGTCTCGCTACGCGCGCATCCGCTCGCGTTCCTGCGCGGCGATCTCGAACGCGCGCGCGTCGTGCCCGCATCGGTGCTCTCCGACGAGCGCCGCTATCGGCAGGGGAGGTTCGTGTCGGTCGCGGGCATCGTGCTCGTGCGTCAGCGTCCCCAGACCGCGAAGGGCATCCTCTTCATGACGCTCGAAGACGAATCGGGTGTCTCGAATCTCATGGTGCATCCGAGCGTCTACGAGCGCTATCGCAAGCCCGCCCGCGCCGGCGTCATCATCGTCGCGCGCGGTCGTATCGAACGCCAGCGCCAGGTCGTGCACGTGAAGGTCCAGTCGATGGAGGATTGGACCGACCGCTTCCCGGATCTCGCCAAACGTTCGCGCGACTTTCATTGACCGGGGTACCTAACGACCATAAGATGCTGCGGCGTTGTAGATCAGAGTTTGAAGTCAACGATGACGCGATTCATGTCCTGCTCAGCCAAAGAGATGGAGGCATTGGATGAGTTATCTCCTGTTCATGGATGAGAGCGGGCACGACCACAGTACTACACCCTACGAGGTTCGTGGAGGGATCGCGATTCACAGTTCGAAACTTTGGCCCTTCATTCAAGAGATGCAACGGTTGGAACTTGCTTCGTTTGGCGTCGAGCTCCGTCAGTTGGGAAAAGAGCTCAAAGGGTGCAAGCTTCTCGATAAGGATCGCTTCAAGTGGGCGGCGCAAGATTCACTGATGTCAGATGACGAGCGGCGTAAGAATTGTCGGCGATTCTTGACAGGGGGCAATGCGCCATTTCGAGATGGTTTTACGGCATACGGACAGGCTTGTCTCGAGATGGCTACAGGTCTCTTTGAGCTGCTTCGGGAGCACGACGCCAAGCTGTTCGCCACCGTCATCCCAAGGGGAGTTCGCAAACCGAAGACGTACAAAGCTGAAGAGTATCTGCGAAAGGACCACGTCTTCTTGCTCGAGCGATATTTTTACCTACTCGAGGCGGAAAGGCAGCATGGTCTGGTTGTCATGGATGAGGTCGAGAAGACAGCCGATCGACGTTTCGTGAGACGCCTTGAGGCCTATTTTCGGAAGACACATACGGGGCGTTATCGATCAGCGTGGATCGTCCCAGCCCCGTTCTTTGTTGCGTCGGATATGAACTATGCCGTGCAGGCTGCTGACTTGACGATCTACTGCATCAATTGGGGTTTCAGACTGCCGACCCGTGGAATGGAGGCTCCAGTCCGAAGCGAGATTGCCTCACGATACGGGCGTTGGCTCGCGCAGCTTCAATATCGAGGCGAGGCCTACAAAGAAGGGTCCGTCTACGATTCGTACGGAATCGTGTATGTGCCCGATCCTTACGAAGCTCGTTCGGATGGAGAAGGAAACCCATAAAAAAAGGAGGCAACGCCGTTGGGACGAATCCGAAGATCAGTCCGTGGGCCGAGCCTCCAGGACTGAGTATCGGCTCTGGGGTGGTCGTAGTCAAGGACTAATCCGTGGGGGTTCGATGTACGAGCACTGCTACCTCAGCGCTCTTCCCGCGAGGATCTCGCGCATGCGCTGGGGGACGTCTTGCGGTGATGCGTCGCTGTTCACGAGATCGAGGAGGCTCTGCACAGCCGCGTCGTCGAGTCGGCCGCCGGAGAGGTTCTTCAGCTTGCGGAAGGGGAGGTTGGCGAGGAACGAGGCGAAGTGGTCGTCGGCGGTGGCGGCGGCGAGGGTGTCGCCGTGGCCGAACTGGCGGACGAGGATTTCGGTGACGACGCGTCCTTGCGGGTCGTCGGTGATGTCGGCGAACACGTCGTCGAGCGTGAACGCTTGCTCGGGCACGGTGCCGGCGGTGAGTTCGACAGGGAGTGTCGCGTGGATGGCTTCGCTCGACGTGCCGATCAGCAACTCGTAGCGCCCGGGGGTGATGACCCAGCGTTCGTGGCGTTCGCTCCAGGTCGCGAGTCGGTTCGTGTCGAGGGAGAGGCTGGCGGTTGTCGTGGCTCCCGGCTCG
>JAUIME010000198.1 GCA_030433195.1 bacterium | reverse complement strand
TCGCCTGCGAAGTGATCTCGATGATCGACACGGAGGACGTGGCGCGTGGAGGATGGCGTGTGCGGCGGCCATCCCCGGTATCGAATCGTCCGGTCTGGGTGGGGGAGGATGGGCCGCGAGCACGCTTCTCGGAGGAATCGTCGTGAGCAAGATGAAGGTGGCGAGTTTCGCGTTGTTGGTGTTCGCAGTTCTAGGCATCTTCTGGTCGGTACGCACCACGCCGACCGATCTCGCTGGCGTTGCCGAGACCGAGTCCGCTCATGCGACTCACGATGCTTCGAGGTTTTCGATTGGCGAGCGACCGAGCCGATCGAGCGAAGATCGAAAGGCGGTCGTCGATCCCGTACGGGATGATTCGGCGGCACGCGCTCTTGCGGAGAAGGATTCGTCGTCGGAGAGCACTTCGGTCGATCCCGGGCCTGTGCCGTTCTTCGGACGAGTCGTCGATGACGATACCGACACACCGATCGAGGGAGCGGTCGTTCTTCCCTATCGCTCGCATGGCGATCCGATGAACGCGGTGATCGATACGACGGAGTTCACTGAAGACGAGCGGGCGAAGTGGGTTGTCCGTACGGACGCTTGGGGCCTCTTCCGGGTTCATGAGAACGACACTTACTTCACATGGCAGATTCGGTCACCGGGATACGGAAGTCACCTGTTTCGCTTCGCTGGGGGAGATTTCTCGGAGGCCGAGCATCCCCGTGAATTTCGGATGCGACCGAGTGCGAGCTTGCGCGTCGAGGTGGTGGATCCTCGCGGCATGGGTGTATCCGAGGCCGTCGTCCGACTCGAAGCCACGGCTTACGAGATCACTCCATTCATCATGGGTGGCCCCGTCTTTGCGAACAACCGCGTGAAGTGGGAGGCGACGACCGACTTCGGAGGGGCGTGTCTCCTCCAAGATCTTCCGACACGAGTGCCTCTGTGGGCTACGGTCGTTCATGGCGGTCGATGGCACAAGGTTCTCCCGAGTCTGTCGCTCGCTCCTCGCGAGAGCCTTCACGTACGGTGGAGTATCGGCGGGGGCGGGTCGATTGCGGGAAGGGTCGTCGACGTGAGGGGGCGGCCGCATGCGTCCGTCGCGATCGATGTCGTGCATGGTGACCGAGAATCCGATCACCCGTACCATCCGAAGGAAGACGAAGAGCGAAGCACCTTCGTGACCGTCGACACCGACGAGGATGGGGTGTTTCGCGTCGACGATGTTCCGGTCGGCACCTGGTGGGTCGGGCCCAGCACGACTCGAAGCGGGCGGTCGAGCTCCCGCGGACTCGCGAAGGTGCGGTATCCGGTGAGGGTGGAATCCGAAACGGAGACGGAGGTCGACATCGTCACGGTACGAGACCTTTCCGTGCGAGGGCGTGTGGCGGGAGTCGAGGAAGGCGAGCGTGCGTGGGTTTCGGCAACGACCGGGGTGTTCGACGGAATGCTGTCGGCGCATGTCGAGGGAGATGGATCGTTCGAACTCGGGGGCATGTTGCCCGGAACCTACGAACTGAAGGCACACTCGCTCTCCCGTAGTGCGGTCTCCGAAGTCGTCATGGCTTCCGCTGGGGAGCTGGGCGTCGTGCTCGAGCTGACGGGCGACGTCGAGGTTGCCGAGCGGTTGAAGCAGGGCAGCGGGGTCCTGCGGGTTCGTGTCTCGGGTGCGAGCCAGGAGCCGCTATCGTCGCTCATCGTGCATCAAAGCGATCCGGACGGCAGCGTGAGCCGAACACGACTCGGGCAGGGCGGGCTTCACGAAACGACCGTTTCCTCGGGCACGTATCACGTGGCGATCGTCGGGCAACGGCTCGTCGGACATGCCGACGGCATTTTCGTCCCTGTCGGTGGAACGGCGGAGGCGGTGATCCACTTGCGCACCGGTGCGCGGGCGCGAGTGATCGACGATCGCGGTCCAGGTCTTCGGAACATCGTCTTCAAGTCGGGAGAGGTCACCGTGGGGCTCGGGCAGATCCGGAGTGGCGGCTTTCTCGACGCCATCGTTCCACCAGGACCCGTGCGTGTGATCGCGCGAGAATCCGGTTGCGTCGATGACGAGCGCACCGTCACCGCCACGCTCGATCACCGCGTCGAGGTCGTGTTCGACTGAGGCGCCTCGCTCAGTCGTCGAGCGGGGCGTGGCGGACGACGCTGACCGAGTTGCCGCGGAGGTTCGCGACGACGAAGTCGCGGATGCCGTCGAGGTCGAAGTCGCCGAAGGCGATGCCGCGCGGGCGTTCGCCGACGATGACGCCTTCGTCGATCGTGAAGTTCCCCATTCCGTCGCCGAGGAAGGCGGTGACGGTGTTGTCGTTCGACTCGGCGACGAGGATGTCGGTAAAGCCGTCGAGGTCGAGGTCGACGGTGATCACGTCGCGCGGCGAGCGACCGACGAGGAGCTCCGAGCGCGGCCCTTCGTCTTCTTCCTCTTCGCCTTCGCCGCCTTCTTCCTCTTCTTCTTCGGGCAGCGGCTCGAGCCCGCCGAGGCCGTCGCCGACGAGGAGCAGCACCATGTCTTCTTCGGCGCTCGCGACGATGACGTCGAGGAATGCGTCGCCGTTGATCTCGGCGGTGGCGAGACCGCGCGGATCGGTCGGGACCGGGAGCGTGAGCGTACCCGTGAAGAAACCGCCGCTGTTGGTGAAGAGCTGCAGGTTCGAATCGCCGCCGTTCGAAACGACGAGATCGGGGACGAAGTCGCGGTTGAAGTCGCCGGCGACCAGGTCCCAGGCATCGTTGCCGATCGATAGCGTCTGAGCGAGCGCGAAGTTGCCCGCACCATCGCCGAAGAAGACCATCACGTTGCGCGCGTCGGCATTGAGCGCCGCGATGTCGAGCGTGCCGTTGCTGTCGAAGTCGGCCGCCACGAGTGCGCGCGTCTTGAGGTCGGTCGGGATCGACTGGAACGCGGGGAAGTTGCCCGTGCCGTCTCCGAAGACGACGAGCAAACGCGATTGTTCGTCGATCGCGACCGCGAAGTCGAGGTGACGGTCGCGGTTGAAGTCGCCGATCACGAGATCACGCGGGAACTGCGGAGTGGCGTAGCTCGGGGCTTCGGTGAAGTTGCCGCTGCCGTCACCGAGCAACAGCGCGATGCGCTGGTCGCCGTTCACGGCGGCGAGGATGTCGGGGTTGCCATCTTCGTCGAAGTCGCCGACGGCGACCGCCTCGGGACCGACGCCGAGCGGGATCGAAGGTGCGACGCTAGGGCCGGCCTTCGAGTTGAGGACGATACTCACGAGCCGGCTCAGGCTGTTCGAGATCACGAAGTCGTCGATCTTGTCGTCGTTGATGTCGGCGATGTGGAAGTCGACCGGGGCCGTTCCCGCCGGTGCCGCGTACTGGAGCGCCAGCGTGCCGTCACCCGCACCCGCGAGCACGGCGAACGTGCCGAGCCCGGTGTCGAGCGTCGCGGCGTCGGTCTTGTTGTCACCGTTGAAGTCGCCGAGTGCGATGCCGTCGGCGATGCCGGTCGTCGCGAACGCGCCGATCGGCGTGAACGTGCGCTGCGGGCCGCCGACGAACACCTGCACGACGCCCGTCGCGTCCGAGATCGCGAGATCGGGGAAACCGCGCGAATCGAGCTTGCCCGCGGCGATGTCGGTCGGAACGCCGAGGCCGCCGAGCGTGACGATCTGCTGCACCGTCGCGTCGCGATCGAGATAGAAGACGCTCACGTCGCCGCCGAAGCGATTTGCGGTGGCGAGATCGGTCGTTCCGTTGTTGTCGAAGTCTGCGGCGCAGATCGCGGCGGGCCCGGGGCCCGTCGGCGCGTCGACGGCGATCTCGAACGTCCCCGTGCCCGTGCCTCGAGCGATCGAGATCGTGTCGTTGCCTTCGTTCGCGGTGGCGAGGTCGAGGATCTTGTCGTTGTCGAAGTCGGCGAGCACGACGTCGACCGGCGAGGGACCGACGTCGATGCGGAACAGCGTCGTGAACCCACCCATGCCGTCGCCGAGGAGGATCGAGACGCGGTCGTCGTCGCGCAGAGCGACGGCGATGTCGAGGAACTCGTCGTCGTTGAGGTCGCCCGCGGCGATCGCGCGCGGATCGGGACCGACGTCGTACTCTTCCGACTCGCCGAACGACGTGCCGTTCACGGTCGGGAACACGGTGATCGTACCGGAGCCCGCATTGGCGACGATGACGTCGAGGATCTCGTCCCCGTTGAAATCGCCGGTGACGGCCGCCGACGGAGCGTCGCCCGCACGAAGCGTGAGCGCCCCGATGTATTCGAAGGGGGTCGCGAAGGACTTGGAGCCGCCGCCACCTCCGCCACCGCAGCCTGCAACCGCGAAGAGGGTGACGGTGAACACCATGGCGACGAGGGAGCGCGCGATCGCGTTCCTATGGACGTTTGGCGACGAGTTGTCGGGAGTGTGCATCGAGAGTGCCTCCTGGGCGGATGCCCGATCGTGGGCTCACGAGTGTATCACGCGGGTCGCACGCGGCGACGAGACCCGCGTCGCGCCGAATGCACTGCACCCCAGCGTACTTCGGAATGCCGGGCAATCGCGATTGAGGGGATTCGATGCGTGAGCCGACTCGTCGCGCGAAGTCGAGTCCGAGACCGAGCGTTGGTTGGTTGACGACGAGGAGGCGCGTGAGACTTTCGTCGTGCGGCGCGCGTGATTCCGGTTGTGGCCGGGGGATCAGCTCGAGGCTTCGCGCACGATGATGCGACCTTCGACCGGCTGGTCGGGGCCGAGGATCCGATACCGGTAGATACCCGGTGCGCCGAAGCGCAGGGCGGCCGCGTCGCCCGGGGCGAGCGCGTCACGCGTCACGGCGCGATCGGCCGTCACGTCGAAGCACGTCACGTCGCGCTCGTCGGGTACGATCCCGGGCTCGTCGAAGGATCCTGCGATGTCGATGCGCAACCTCGCGTCGGAGCTCGTGTTGAGCCAGATGACGCTCTGTCGAGCTTCGATCAGCAGCGTCCTCGCGGCGATCGGCTCGGAAGAGTCCGAGAGCACGTCGCCGATTTCGATGACGTGGATCGGCTCGGGCCGGTAGTCGGCCAGAGGTGCCGATCGACACGCACCGAGCGCGGCGAGCAACAGAATCAGAATGAGAAACCGGCAGCTTGCCGGGCGAATTGCGGGAGTCACGAAATGAGCCGCTCCTGGCGGTCGATGGGTCTCGAAATGGGGTGAATCGTCGATTCTACGAAACTCTGGCGTCTCCTACGAACTCTCTTCGGAGGCTACGTCCGAAGCCTTCGCCGACCGGCGGGGCGAAGCCTGCGCGCCGAGTCGATGCGCGCCGCGGGTGCAGACACGAGGAGCGTTATCGGTCGAGACGGCAGGGGACTTGAGCCCGAGCTCGCCCGCGACTCGCTCTCACGCCGAACACCCGTGAGCGTGCGGTTCCTCGACGACGAACGACATCGCACGTTCGCGTATTCGACGCAAGGGTCGAAAGCGGGACCCGAAGCGCCCGGGACGGTTCGACCTCGTGCGCCGATTCGGGCCGAGTCGTACAGCGCCCAATCGTCTCGTGCCCGGTCGTCGTGAGCGCCGCCGGATCAGCCGCTGATTTCACCGAGGCGGCGGATCGAAACGACCTCGCCGCGCGGGATCGAGATCCGGTCGTGTTTCTTCCAGATCCCGAACTTCGCAGCCTTGGCGATGTAGTCGTCCTTGCTCGAACCTTCGCTCTCGGCATCGTGGTCTGCGGCGTCGAGCAGGATGACCTCGTGCTCGTTCTCGTCGTCGCACCGGCCGATGTACACGACCGGCCCGTCGGTGTCGACGACGACCGTGATGCCGTGCAGCTCGGACTTTCCTTGGTGGAAGGTGCCCATCGACTTACTCGCTCTTGCAGTGTTCGCCGAACGCGGCCGCGAGATCGTTGGCGACGCCGATCGCGTCCTTGCCTTCGATCGCGTGTCGCGGGACGAAGTGCACGAGCTCGCCGTCGCGGAACAGTGCCATCGACGGGCTGCTCGGCGGAACCTCGGCGAAGTAGCTGCGCGCGCGTTCGGTCGCTTCACGGTCTTGGCCCGCGAAGACGGTGGCGACACGCGTGGGCTTGGCGTCGCTCTGTTGCAGCGCGAGCGTCACGCCCGGGCGCGCCGATCCGGCGGCGCAGCCGCACACCGAGTTGACGACGACGAGCGTCGTTCCCGACTTGTCGCCCATGAACTGGTCGACTTCTTCGGCGGTCGTGAGTTCGGTCACGCCGATTCGCGTGAGCTCTTCGCGCATCGGAGCCACGAGAGTAGGGTCGTACATCGAATCCTCCTGAGGTGGGTCGGCAGCGGATGGGGCGCAGCCGGTCCGGTCGTCGTCTGGTGAGGCCGACTTTCGAAACCGGACGGTATCAAAA
The DNA here is from genome assembly GCA_030433195.1 of bacterium. GTDB lineage: Bacteria > Planctomycetota > JACOTG01 > JACOTG01 > JAUIME01 > JAUIME01. The sequence continues at coordinate 2,133 of JAUIME010000198.1, read as the reverse complement.
AGCGAGCGGTGCGAATTATAGAATCACCGATTCTCAGCGACAAGCCGTTTCGAACGGCTTCGGACGTCCAGGATCGGCCGTCCGACACCCAAAGAGGAGGCCCTGATGACCCCTTCGCCCCGATCCGTCGACCCGCGAGCGATCCGTGGGGACGAGCCCGTCCGAGATCTGCTCGAGCATGCCTTTCCGGCTTTTGCAGGCCGGAACCTGCGTGAGGCGCACCGCCTCATGCGACGCTCGATCCTCGAGGACTGTACGGTGTTCGCGACCCTGTCGGGGGCGATGACGCCGGCCGGGCTGCACACGTCGACGATCCTCCCGCTCATCGAGGCCGGCGCGATCTCGGTGCTGACCACCACGGGGGCCAATCTCTACCACGATACGCACCGCCTGCTCGGCCACACGATCCGCGAAGTGAGCCCGCGCGGCGACGACCTCGCGTATCGCGAAGAGGGGACGATTCGCATTTACGACCTCGGCTTCCCCGAGGAGGTCCTGCTCGACACCGACCGGTTCTTCCTCGAACTGCTGCGGCGTCCCGCCTTCCAGCGCGACATGACGACGCCCGAATGGCACTACGAGCTCGGCCGCGAAGTCGCGCGCATCGAGGACTCGCTCGACAAGCCCGTGCGCACGCTGCTCGGAACGTGTTTCCGCAACGACGTACCGATCTTCGTCGGCGCCCCGCAGGACGGCAGCATCTACCTGAACGTGGTGCGCCTCGCGCGCACGGACCCCGATTTCAAGTTCCGGCTCGACGTGGCGCGCGATGCGTTCCAGATGTCCGCGCTTCAGCATCTCTCGCGCGCCGACGACGGTGCCGCGGCGATCTGGATCTTCGGCGGCGGCGTTCCGAAGAACTACACTCTGCAGGGTGAGCCGCTGCTCGATCAGATCTTCGGCGTGCCGGCCCGCGGTTTCGACTACGACGTGCAGATTTGTGTCGACGTCGAAGACAACGGCGCGCTGTCGTCGTGTTCGGCGGGCGAAGGCCATACGTGGGGCAAGACGAGCGCGGAGTGCGTCGAATCGAAGAGCGTGTATCTGCGAACCGACGTAACGGTCGCGGCGCCGTTTCTCGCGAGCGCGCTCTTGTCCGAAAGCGAGTTGCGACGCGAACCGAAGCGATGGATGAAGCGTCTCGACGAAGCCGAACAAGCGCTCGACAACGTGATCCGCGCCGCGACGTGATCCGCGTCGCCAGGCACCGGCAATCGGGCGGGCGATCGCACGGCCGAACGCGGTCACAGACGACGCGACAGGCGGAGACCTGACATGCAAGATGAATCCCGAGCGACCGGTGCGAGCATCGAGATCGTCGACGTCGCGCATCGCTACGGCGAACGCGAGGCGCTCCGCGGGATCTCGATCGACGTGCGACGCGGCGAGATCTTCGGCTTCCTCGGCCCCAACGGAAGCGGGAAGTCGACGCTCTTCAAGATCCTGTCGACGTTGCTCGCACCGACGTCGGGCACGGCGCGCATCGAGGGCGCCGACGTGTCGAACGACGCGGCGACGGTTCGCGCGCGCATCGGGATGACGTTCCAATCGCCGAGCCTCGACATGAAGCTCTCGTGCGCCGAGAACCTCACGCATCGCGGGCACCTCTACGGGATGTCGGGGGCCGACCTGCGCGCACGCGTCGCGGATTCGCTCGAGCGCTTCGGGCTGTCGGATCGCCATGACGCGAAGGTCGAGACGTTGTCGGGGGGATTGCGACGACGAGTGGAATTGGCCGCGACGCTGCTCCACGCGCCGCGCGTGCTGCTGCTCGACGAGCCCGCGACAGGCCTCGACCCGAGCGCGCGCGCCGAGATGTGGGAGCATCTCGTGCGGCTGCGCGACGAGTCGGGCGTCACGGTCGCGCTCACGACGCATCTCATGGAAGAGGCCGATCGCTGCGATCGGCTCGCGATCCTCGACGAGGGATCGCTCGTCGCGTCCGGAACGCCGGACGAGTTGCGCGCCGGTCTCGGCGGTGACGTGATCGACATCGATACGCGCGATCCGGAATCGCTCGTGCCGCGGCTTCGCGAACGACTCGACGTCGACGCGAGTGTCGTGGCGGGGCGAGCACGCATCGAGAACGCGGACGGCCGCGCGGTGCTCGGCCCGCTGCTACGCGACTTCGAA
>JAUIME010000959.1 GCA_030433195.1 bacterium | reverse complement strand
AGCTCACGCGCGAAGGCGAAGACCTGCGGACGACGTGCGGGCTCTTCACGCGCCACGCGATGACGACGCCGCGACACCGCGTGCAGTTTCTCGCGGTCCGCGAGCGCTTTCTGCATCGGCAGTTCGGTCGTCTCGCGATTCGCACCGAGACGGCGGGCGGTGACCTCTCGACTGACTCGGGCGTGCATCGCAATTGGATCGTGCCGCTCGCGCGGCGCGAAGACCTGCCGGAGTTGCTCGCCGAGATCCAACCCGGAACGAGCTTCGAGGACGTCGAGTGGCGGAGCATCGACTCGAGGGCGCTGCGCCGGCTGTTTCGCAAGGGACTCGTGTTCGCGCTCGTGGTCTCGGGGGGGCTCTATTTCCTCATCGGACCGTGGGCGCTGATCGCGCTCGCGTCGCTGTCGGTGCTCGCCTGGATCACGGCGCGCATCCGCGTGCGCGTGCTCGGCTTCTCGGTTCGCGACCGCACCGTGATGCTGCGGGACGGATGGTGGACGCGCAGCCGCGAGGCCGTGCGCATCGCGAAGATTCAGACGTTGAGCCTCTCGCAGTCTCCGTTCGATCGTCGCTACCGGATGGCCGCGCTGACCCTCGACACCGCGGGTGCGTGGGGGACGACGCAGCGCATTCGCATCCCGTTCTTGCCCGTGCGCGTGGCGGTGCGGTTGATGCGGGATCTCCGGCAAGCGGCTGCCGCTACGGAATTCCGTTGGTAGAGTGCCCGATATTTTCGACCGGGAGTCGAAAGGGCTCTCTCGCATGATCCTGCGTATCGAACACGTCACGAAGCGGTACGGCGCCGTCCGCGCGCTCGACGATCTCACGTTCTGCGTCGAGGCCGGGGCGGTCGGGCTGCTCGGTCCGAATGGCGCCGGCAAGAGCACGCTCATCAAGATGCTGCTCGGGCTCGTGTCGATGACCGAGGGGCGCGCGTCGGTGTTCGACCTCGACGTGCGCACATCGGCGCGGCGCATCCGGGAACTCGTCGGTTACATGCCCGAGGACGACTGCATCGTGCCGGGCCTTCGCGGGATCGAGGCCGTTGCCTACGCCGGGGAGCTCGCGGGGATCGCGCCGCGCACGGCGCTGCGCCGAGCCCACGAGATGCTCGACTACTGCTTCATCGGCGAGGAGCGGTACCGCGAGGTGCAGACCTACTCGACGGGAATGCGGCAGAAGATCCGGCTCGCGCAAGCGATCATCCACGCGCCGAAGCTGTTGTTCCTCGACGAACCCACGAGCGGACTCGATCCCGAAGGGCGCGAGCGCATGCTGAAGCTCATTCGCGACCTCTCGACGCGCCGCGACATGAGCGTGGTGGTTTCGACCCACATCCTCAAGGACGTCGAGCTGTGTTGCGATTCGATCGTCGTGCTCGGACACGGGAAGTTGCTCGTGCAAGACGACCTCGCGACGCTGCAGAAGACCGTCGATCCGCACGTGCTCGCGCGCTATCGCGGTGATGCTTCGGGATTCGAGCGCGAGCTCGCCTCGGCGAAGCTCGCAACGGAGCGCGTGGCCGAAGGCACGCTTCGGGTCGCGGCGCGAGCCGACGCCGACGAGCGCGCGCAGGGCGACGTTCCGTCGCTCGTGTT
>JAUIME010000958.1 GCA_030433195.1 bacterium | reverse complement strand
GGCCGCTCAGGACCCAATGCCGGTACACCGTGATCTCGTGCACGTGGCCCTCGCGCACCGCGGTCATTCGTTGCCAGAGCGGATTGCGACGTAGCCGTGCGAGCGATTGCTTGGCGCCGGGCGACGGATCGCCGACGACGATGAGCACGTCGCAGTCGATGCCGACGAGCGCCTCGGGATCGAGCGCGGTCGTGCCGTCGGGAGGCAGGCCCGGCGGGCCGTGCAGGCCGAGCGCCTCGAGCATCGCGCCACCGCCGAATCGCCCGCGTTCGCCGTAGAGCCGCCACTCGCGCCCGCGCGTGCGCACGAACGCGATCGTGCGATCGCGCATCGTCGGCGCGAGTCGATCGCGGGTCGTCGTTACGAGCTCGTCGAATCGTTCGATGAAACGCTCCGCTTCGTCGCTGCGCCCGACGACGAGCGCGACGTCGCGCAGCCGTTGTGCGAGCGCGTCGAGCGAGGCATTGTCGTCGTAGAGTTCGGGAGGGCGCCGCACGACGACGGTTGGAGCGATGCGGGAGAGTTGCGCAACGACGAGCGGATCGCGCGCGCCCGTGAGGATGAGGTCCGGGAGGGCCGATGCGACCGCTTCGAAGTTGGGGACGTTCGTGCCGTAGGCCTGCGGAACCGGTCGCGCGTTCGCGAGCCGGTCCCGCAGGGTATCGACGGGATCCCCATGGGCATCGGTGGCTACGGCGACCGGTTCGAGCCCGAGCGCGAGGAGCTCGTCTGCGAAAGCCAAGGCGCAGACCCGGTCGGCGTGCCGCGGCACCACGGTGATCCCGGCGGAGTGTGAAACCGTTCGCGTCGTGTCCGAGGTGGCCACGACGCGAACGACGGAGCCTCGCGGCTCCGATGTGCGGAGCGATGCCTCCCCGATCGGGTCGGCCGACGTCCGAGATCCGAGTGCGATCGTGATTCCCAGTAGCGCGATGGCGATGACGATCGCGCCGATGTCGAGTCGATCCGAGGGGTCCACGGGTCAGAATCGCGCCGAGAAGCTGAGCGTGAGCGTCCGCGGCTCGCCGCGGTTCGTCGCGTGTGCGGGCGGCCGATAGACGGTCGCGTAGTCTTCGTCGAGCACGTTGTCGACGCCGAGACGGAGCTCCCACGAGTCGCCGTAGTACGTCGCGCCGATGTCGAAGACGTCGTACGACGGAATGCGGAAGTCGAGTGGATCGGTGTCGTCCGTACGCGCGTCGTGGCTCGCGACGTGGGTCCAGGCTCCGAACACGCGGACCGGTGCAAACGGAAGGTCTTGCGTGACCGTGAGGCTCGCGGTCTGCGACGGGACGCCGCCGAGACTCTCGCCCTCGATCGTGTCGGTGTCGGCTCGATTGCGGACCGACGAATCGTGCACGAATGCGTCGACGTAGCCGTATGCGAGTCGCACGGCCGTGCCGCTGTCGAAGCGAGCGGCGACGGTGGCTTCGATGCCTTCGCTTCGCGTGGTGCCGACGTCGCGGTTCGCGCCCGGCTCGGCATCGGGACGCGTATCGGGCACGAGCTCGTGCTCGCGTGTGATTTGGAAGGCGGTGAGCGTCGCGCCGAGGTCCTTGTCGAGCGACTCGTACTGCAGCCCGACTTCGTGCTGATACCA
>JAUIME010000197.1 GCA_030433195.1 bacterium | reverse complement strand
CGCGCCGACCCGCCGAGTGGCTCTCGGTCCCGACGTGCACGAGGCCGCAGAGAAACGTTCCCGTCGTCAAGATGACGGTGCAACCGGGGTACGTCCGTCCGCTCGCCCCGACCACGCCGAGGACCCGGCCGTCTTCCATCGGGATGTCGACGACCTCGTCCGCTTCGAGCGTCAGGTTGCTCTGTTCTTCGAGCGCGCGTCTCATGCGCAGGCTGTAGAGCCTCTTGTCGGCCTGAGCGCGCGGCGATCGCACCGCGGGGCCCTTGCGCGTGTTGAGCATCCGAAACTGGATCCCGGTCGCGTCGATCGCGCGCCCCATCTCGCCGCCGAGCGCATCGAGCTCGCGCACGAGCTGGCCCTTCGCGAGCCCGCCGATCGCAGGGTTGCAAGGCATGAGCGCAACCTTGTCGAGGTCGAGCGTCAGCACGAGCGTACGACGGCCCATACGCGCCGCGGCGAGCGCCGCCTCACATCCCGCGTGCCCGGCCCCGATGACGATCACGTCGTAGGGCATCGTCGGCGTGGGATCGCTCATGTCTTCGGATCATCCTCGAAAAAGCAACGCGGCGAGACCCGTCGAAACGGATCTCGCCGCGAGAGACGACACATTCTCACTCGAGTGCTCGACCGACCGCGTCGACCGAGCCCCCCGATCAACGCACCTGGAAGCTCACGCGGATGTCGTCGACGGCCGGCATGGGCGGATCCGGGTTCGCGTCCGACACGAAGGTCGGGATATCCGTTCCGATGTCGAATCGCACTTCCCACTGGATCATCGGGAGACCGTTGAGGTCCGTGACGTCCGCCGTCCACGGAGTGATCGTCGACTCGTCCGGCTGGTTCGGATTCGCGGAATCCTCGAAGGCCCCGCGGAAGAAGATCTGGATCGTCGCGTTCTCAGGGACCTCGTCCTGCGATCGGATTTCGATCCCGTCCTCGTCGAGCACGCGAATGTCGCTCGCGTCCGTACGAACGCGTCCGGGCAACGTCGGATTCCCCGGCTCGTTGCCGTCGAAGAAGTACTCGACGACCTGATCGGGTGCCGCGTTGGTGAGCAAGAAGTCGGAGCGACCGAAGCTCTTTCCGAACACGTCCGGCGAGATCGGACCCGACGAGTTTCCAGGGTTACACGACCCGCAGGTGATGGGGTTCCCCGCGACCGTCTCGAAACGGATGTAGCCGTTGGCACCGGCGCCGCCGGCACCGCCAGGAGGTCCACCGGTCCCACGGCGTCCGCCCGTGGCGTCGATATCGCGTCCGACGAGACCGGCAAGCGAACGCATCCGGACGTAGATGACCCCGCCGGACCCGCCACCACCACCACCCGAGCGCTTGTTGGTCGCCGTAACGGCAGCACCCCCGTCGCCTCCCGACGCGAGGATGTCGTTCATTCCCGGACTGACGGCGAACGATCCGGTGACTTCGAGGAGCATCGCTCCCCCGCCACCGCCACCGGAACCGCCACTGCTTCCCGGACTCCCTTGCTCGCTGCTGACGAAGTTGCCGCCGGCACCACCGCCGGATCCACCGCGCAGCCGCGTCACGGCGCTGTCGCCGTACACCTCGCCACCGCTGCCGCCCATGTCGGTCGACCCGTTGCCGCCGGGCGCCCCCGTGGACTGGTGACCGGCACCGCCACCACCGCCGGGACCTGCCCCGGAGAAGCCGCCCTTGCCGTTTCCGTCCGAGTTCGGAGCCGCGCCCCCGTCTTCGCCCTGAACCGTGTTCGATCCATCGAGACTGGAGGCGCCGCCATCACCGCCACCCGGGCCGCCGGCGCCGCCAGGCCGAGGCGCGACGCTGTCTTCGGCGCCTCGCAAGCCGGGCCGACCGGAGAGATCCCACGTCGTGTTCTGCACGAGCGAAACGTTCCCCATGACGCGAATCACCGCGGGGTTGTCACCCGTGACGATGATGTCGTACGCCGCGATCGAGGGGAAGGTGAAGTTCGAGAAGTTGAAGATCCCGTCGTTCTTGTTGGTGTCGATCGTGACGCTCGCGGAATTCGGATCGATCGGATCGCCGTCGCTCCCGTCACCACCCCATCCGAGGCCGGCCGCGAGATACTCGCGCAACTGCGGGTTCCAGTGCGCGCTCGTCGCGGAGTTGCGTCGATCCTTGCTGTCGAAGTCCTCGTCGAACGCATCGACGAGCGAGACCGGCGCACCGGTCTCGAAAACCGCGTCGAAGTCGTTGCGGACTTGGTTCCCCACGAAGTCTTCGATCGTCGGGAAGACGCTCACTCGGTGCCGTGAGAAGCCACGCAACGCGTAGTCGAACGTCACGGTCGCGAGCACGCGGAACGAGTCGAGCTCGGCCACGAAGAACTGTTCGAAGTCGAGCGTGAACTCGGCCGGACGGTCGCATTGGCTACCCGGCGTAGGCTCGTCGCACTGATAGAGATTCGTTTCGTCGAACGCGGCGAAGGAGTCGAGCTCGCCGTCGCCGTCGGGAACTCCGTCTTGATTGGTGTCCTCGGCGTCGAGGAACACGGTCGTCGGATTCAACGGTTCGTTGAACAGGAAACCGACCTGCAACGGACGATTCGGAGCCGGAAGACTCACGGAGCCGACCGGAACGTCGCGAACGAACGGGATCGGCGAACCGAAGTCGACCTCGCCTTCGAAGAACTCCTCGGCCTCGGGCGTCGACGGATCCCCGTCGGCCGCGAACTCCCCGTCGCCGTCGAGATCGACGAAGACCGCGACGATGCGCGGCGCGCCGGGAACGAGGTCCGTGAAGAACGGCTCGGACTCGCGCGTCGTGAACTCGATCGTGCGCGTGGTCAGAAGCGGCTTGCCGCGACTGCTGCGGATCGTGTTCAACGACGGGAGACCGCGCAGGAAAATGCGGTAGGTCGTCGCCGCCTGGAATCCCGCGTCCGAGAAGTCGGCCTCGCGGGGCAACTGCGGCACGAACGTGATCGTGTTGTCGTTGACCCCGATCTCACCCGGTGCCAGTTCGACGAAGTCCGGACCGCGCAAGACGCGGAAGGTCTGCGACGAAACCGAATCCGGATCGAGCTTCGTGTTGAAGGTGATCGTGACTCGGTTGTTGAGCGCGACGTTGGGCTGCGGCAAGACGCCGACTCCCTCCGCAACGGCTCCCACGAACTGTAGCGAGCTGGCGCCGCCACTGCCGCCACCGCCCCCGCACGCGGTCAAGATGAGGCTCGCGGTGAGCGCCAGCGCTGCGGCGAAGCCGAGCCGTCTCGGGCGTCTGCCGAAGCGGTCGATGAGTTGCGACATCGATGATCCTCCGTAGTTCTCTTCGCGGACGGCCCGAATCTGGTGCGCCGGGCCGGCTCGAGGTCGAATTCGACGAGGCCGAATCTCTCCCCGTCGGTTGGCGCGGGACACGGCTCGCGGGTCGCCCGTGCGATGCCGTCCCCTCCCGACAGGAGGCGCAAACCTCATGCCGCGAGACGCCCATCGAAGCGGACGCCCCAAACGCCTCCACATCAAGAAGTTGAGAGCGCCCAAACGCGGCCGCCCAAGCGCGGATCCCCCGTCGCCAGCCGCCTCGTCGAGCGATCCCGAGCGACGCCGTGGAGCGGATTCGCACACCTCGAATCCGCGGATTTTAGCGACGTAAGCGCGCCTTTGCAATGGAGAAAGCGTCACGGGAGTCGCGTGGCGCGACCGACCGAAGTCGCTGTCTCCCTCGTTCTGTATCGGCACCGATCGGCTTCGCGGACAGTCGGTTTCGAGCGTCGGCCCACCCGGTCGGCTAACCTTGACAGGTTGCCCTGACGTACCTCTAATACGGACAGAGCGAACGGGAACCAACGGGTCGAGAAGAAAGACGTCCGAAATGAGCGAAGCTTGCGCGCCGATGCCGGTCCGAAACGGCCGATCCCGGTGGAGTGAACGCCGGATATCCTTGCCCAGCATGCGCGGGGCGGTCTTCTTGTTCGCCACCGCGATCGTCGGATTGATGCCCTTCCTGGCGCCCCCCGCGGCGCTGGCACAAGGTGTGGGGACGGCAGCCGGCAACGAGAACGCGCCTTCCGATCTCACCAACGAGGATCTGCGTCGGCTCTGCAAACAAGAGATCGAGGCGGCCGCCAAGGCCTTCGAGCTCGAAATGGCGGAGTACAGCCGGAAGTTCTCGAACAACCCGCCCGGCAGCGTCGCCGTTCGCGCGTCGATGGACCGCTTGGTTGCACGCGGCCAGATCGCCGTCGACTTCCTGCTCGACGCGCTCGGATCCGAGATCGACAACCTCTCGGCCAACGCTCAGTCGACACTCGAAAGCATGGCCGACGCCGACGCGCTCGGATCCGCTTCTCGCGACGTCTACGATCGCGCCGTGAAGTTGCTCACGACGTCGTCCGTCGATGCCGTACGTCAGCGCTCGATCGAGTTGATGAAGAAGACCGCCCCGAACCGGGAGCGCGTCGGTGCCGACCTGCTCGCGCAACTCAAGAAGGAGAGCGTCGAACGCATCGCCTCTCACTTGATCGACGCGATCGGGCGCGTCCGATACGAAGGTGCGGTCGACACGCTCACCGAAGCGCTCGCGGACCCGCGCTTCGCGGTGCGCAAGGAAGCCGTCGAGGCGCTCGGCTCGATCGGTGCGAACCGCAGCATCCCGCACATCGCGAGCGCCCTCGAAGACGAGAGCCACGAAGTCCGCCGAGCCGCTTACAGTGCTCTCGGCGCGACGGGAGATCCCGCAGCGGCTGCGAGGATCGAAGCGCGGCTCGTCGCACTCTCGGACAGTATCACCGCCACGTCGACCACGAACGATGCGGCGCTCCAAGAAGCCAAATGGGGCCTCGCGGCCCTCGAAGCGATTCGCGCCCCGAGTTCGCTCGAGACGTTGCAGTCGCTCCTCATCGTCGAGAACTGGGACTTCAGCAATCACGTGAAGTCGGCCGCATCCGCAATCCTCGACGGGATCGTCGCCGATCCTCCCGAAAAGGACGTACTGCCGGCCGTCTTCGGCATCCTGAGTCACGAGCCGCTCGTGATGTCGCTCGCCGAGCGAGCGATCGACGCGGTGGTCGCGATCGACGACGAGTCGTCACTCACCGCGCTACACGAGCTGTTGTCGAGCCGCGACACGAACCTCGCCTCGCTCGCCGCCGAAGCACTCAGCGAGATCGGCAACCGCGAGTCCGTCGTGGCTCTCAAGGATCGCTACCGCGCGCTGAAGTCGCGCGACGTGGGATCCGAATTCAACCTTCGTCGCAACATCGCCAAGGCGCTCGCGCGACTCGGCGACTACTCGTCGACGCACATGGAAGACCTCACGCGCGGCTACGAGTTGCGCATCAAGAAGAATCGCGAAGACGTCGGTGCCCACCTCGCGCTCGCCGACCTCTACCTCGACATCGACCTGCCGCACAAGGCGACGAAGCTGTACGAACGCGCCGCACAGTTGCTCAACACACGCGATCGCAAGTCGTCGACCTTCTTCAACCTCGCGCTATGCCGCGCGCTGACGGGCGACAAGCGTCGCGCCGACGAAGCCCTCGAAGAAGCGCTGAAGTTCGGCTACAAGCTCACTCCCGCGACGCTCGCGAATCCGTACGTGCAGCGCCTCGAGAGCTCGGATCAAGAGGTCGCCAACGCGCTGCACGCGGAGCTCGTCGGGAAGATCGACACGGCGGCCAACGGAGGACGCTGAGGCACGCGACGCCGAGGCATCGCGTTGCTGAAACATCGCGTTGCCGAAGCATCGAGTCGCAGTCCCCGACGAGTCCACGCGAGACGGCGTCAGGGATAGATCTTGTAGAGCATGCGCGGGAACGGAATGCACTCGCGCAAGTGCTCCACGCCGCACATCCACGCGACCGTTCGCTCGAGCCCGAGTCCGAACCCGCCGTGCGGGACGGATCCATAGCGCCGCAGATCGAGATACCACTCGAACGCGTCCTGTGGCAGGCCGTGCTCTTCGATCTTGCGCTCGAGAAACTCGAGATCGTCCGCGCGCTGTCCCCCACCGACGATCTCGCCGTACCCTTCCGGCGCGAGCACGTCGACCGAAAGGCTCGCTTTCTCGTTCTCGGGATCCGGCTTCATGTAGAAGGCCTTGATCGCGGCCGGGAAGCGATGCACGAGCACGGGGCGATCGTACTGCTCCGAGATGAGCGTCTCGTCGGGAGCGCCGAAGTCACCGCCCCACTCGAAGTCGTTCCCCTTGTCGTTGAGTAGCTTCACGGCGTCGTCGTAGTGCAGACGCGGGAACGGCGCCTTCACGGCTTCGAGCCTCGAAACGTCGCGCTCGAGGGTCTTCAGTTCTTCCTGGCAGCGGTCGAGGACACGCTCCGCGATCGAGCAGACGAGCCCTTCTGCAAGATCCATGACGTCGTCGAGCTCGGCGTACGCCACCTCGGGTTCGACCATCCAAAACTCCGTCAGATGGCGACGAGTCTTCGACTTCTCCGCGCGGAACGCGGGTCCGAAGCAGTAGACCTTGCCGTGCGCCATCGCGGCGGCTTCCATGTAGAGCTGACCGCTCTGCGTGAGGTAGGCGCGGTCGTCGAAGTACTTGGTTTCGAACAGCGTCGTCGTTCCCTCGCACGCGTTCGGCGTGAACACGGGAGCATCGACGAGCAGGAAACCACGATCGTCGAAGAAGTCGCGAATCGCGCGAATCACGGCGCCGCGCACGCGCAACACCGCGTGCTGTTTGCTCGATCGCAGCCAGAGGTGGCGATGCGACATGAGGAAACCCGTGCTGTGCTCTTTCGGCGTGATCGGGTACTCGGCCGCCGCGTGCACGACTTCGACGTCCGACAACCTCAACTCGAATCCGCCCGGCGCGCGATCGTCCTCGGCCACCGTGCCGCGCACCACGATCGCCGACTCCTGCGCGATCGTCTTGCAGCGCTCGAATACTTCTTCCGATACGTCGTTCTTGGGAACCACGCCTTGCGCGAGTCCCGTCCCGTCGCGGACGACGAGAAAGTGGATCTTGCCGGAGCTGCGTCGCTTGTAGAGCCACCCCTTGAGAGTGACTTCCTTTCCGACGTGGTCCTTCAGGTCGGCGATGTAGGTCTGACTCATTCGTTTCGCGCTCCGATGTCTGGGAACTCCGTTCGCGACCGCGGCGATCGCGCACCGCTTCGAACGGGCGGCCGCGACGGCGCGGATTCGATCAGGGGAACATGCCGTGACTCGGCAGGAGGTTCGCGGCCTTGACGCGGCCGTCTTCGACGATTGCGTGTCCCTTGTAGAGGATGCCTCGCTTGCGTGCGGACAAGGAAACTCGACCGGACTCGAGCGGCTCTTCCGAACCGCGGCCGCCGAGATACGCCACGTCCTCGTATCCCATGCCACCCAGGAACGCCTCGATCGCCTCTCGAGGATCGAACGGTGGCACGGCGGCGACTTCGGGCGTCTTCGGTTCGGCCTTCGCCGCCGACTGCAGCTCGTCGATCGCCGATGCGAGCGCTTCGATACGACCCTCGAGCCGCGAGACGGGAAGCGCGGTCTCGACCGCCGGAACCGGCACCGGATCAGGCTCGACGCGAACCTCGATCTCGCGCGCTTCGACCCGCTCACGCAACGCGGCGAGCGTCTCGACCGACTCGTTCACCGCGTCGGCGAGATCGTCGAGGCGACGCGACAACGCGTCGGATCGTCGTCGATGAGACTCGGCGACACGCGCCCCGAGGAACAGCAGTCCGAAGACCACACCTGCACCGATTCCGATCCAGATCATCGCCCCCTCCTGCCCACACGAGCTCGATGCCCATTCCGCGATCGTCGCATCGACGCGCGTAGCATCGTCGCGGGCTCGAGCCCGCATCCGTGGGTCCGGGATCATACTAACGATCCCCGATCGCGTCACCAAACCGCCGGTGTCAGCGGCCGTGCAGACTTCCGGCGAGAGCCTCGATTCTCGCGCGACCTTCGAGCGTTCGCAGCCAACGTTCGGGGATCGCCGAAACGCCGTGGAACGCGCCGGCCTCGGCGCCCGCAACCGCACCCACGAGATGCGCCGGCCCACCGCGGCGGACGGATCGCACGACGACCTCTTCGAACGAGTCGCCCCAATAGAGCGACCACAAGGCTCGGTCGAGCGTGTCGGCGGAGTCGGCCGAATCCCGCAGCTCGCGCTCGTCGAGATCGCGAACCGCAGACGTGATCTTGCGAACCCCGAGCGTACCGTCGCGCAGCAATCCCTCGACTTCGTCGAAGACGGCGTCGAAGCCCGTCGCGCCGCGCAGGAACCGCGACGCGAACAGATTGACCGTGCACGCCCCCGAGCGCGCGCTCGCGAGCGCGTGCGTCATCGCGACCTCGTCGCTCGTCGCCCGTACGAGCGCTTCGTCGTCGGACGCGAAGAACGCCGCGAGCGGCATGCATCGTGCGAGGGGAGCCGACGTGCATCCGTCCGAACCCGAATCCCCTACCGCGGCTCGACCGGCTTCCTCGACGGGAGCCCCCGCCTCGATCGCGCGGAGCGCCGCGACGGTGATGTTGTCGAGCGACATGGGGCGCGCCTCGAGCGCATCGACGTAGCGCATCGCGACGTCGAGCCGGTCGACCTCGCCGCGCTCGACGAGACTCTCGCCGAGCCGCATCACGAGTTCGAATTGAT
>JAUIME010000196.1 GCA_030433195.1 bacterium | reverse complement strand
CGAGGCGATCGTCGATCGCGCTCGATTCCGATACGGCGGAACGCGGGGATTGAACCGCTGGCTCTTCACGCGCGCACGCCGCAAGATGCAAGACCGCGTCCGCTACCATCGTGCCGACAAGCGTGACGTCGCGCGCGAGACCCCCCTTCGAGCCGGCAATGCGTTCGATTCGGCGTCGAGCCGCGTCGGCATCGAACCGACCGACACGAGAACTCCCGATCGCGCCGCCCTCGAGCACGAGCGCGACGATCGGCTGCGCAAGGCCATCGCGGCGCTTCCCGAGGACTACCGTCTCGTCGTGACGCTCGCTCGTGTCGAAGGACTCTCGCACGCCGAGATCGCCCAGCGTCTCGGCCGGTCCGAGATCGCGACGCGCAAAGTCCTGCACCGCGCCCTCGCCCGACTCGCCCATTCGCTATGAGGCGATCGGCGGACGGATCCTCGAGTTCGTCGGGTTCGGATTCGAACGCGCCGTCCTCCGAATCACGCCCGGAAACCGTACCCGAGGATCTTCTGTACGAGTGCCTCGAACGGGTAGCCACCGAAGGACCGCACGCTCTCGATTGCCTATGCGACGAACACCCTCGGCACGCCGCATCGCTGCGTCGCGCCATGGCTCGATTGGCCGACGCCGATCTCGTCGATCGATCCGCACTCACCGCGGACGCCCCGTTTCCGGAGACGCTCGGTGACTACCGCCTGTTGCAGCGCATCGGCGGCGGCGGCATGGGGATCGTGTATCTCGCCGAACAACTGAGCCTCGGTCGGCGCGTCGCGCTGAAGGTCATGCGACCGGACCGCGCGGTCGATCCACGCAACATCGTGCGATTCCGCCGCGAAGTCGAGGCCGTCGCACAGCTGCGCCACCCGAGCATCGTCTCGGTAATCTCCGTCGGCTACGACCGAGAGATCCCGTACATCGCCATGGAATGGCTCGAGGGTGCAACGCTGCACGAGGTGCTGCGCTGCTTCGACGGCCGCCGCGCCGAGTCGCTCTCGGGCGACGATCTCTTCCACGCGCTCCGCGATTTGGCGTCACGACGCAGTGATCACGGTTTCGACTCCGGGGAAGCCCGCGCCGCGGCGACGCCCGATCTGTTCCGTGGTTCGTGGTGCGATGTCGCGTTGCGCATCACGCGCGAGATCGCGAGCGCGCTCGCCTACGCGCACTCTCAGGGCGTGATTCATCGCGACGTGAAGCCTTCGAACATCTGGATCACGCCGCAAGGGCGCGTCGTGCTCATCGACTTCGGGTTGGCGCGCGCGTCCGACGCTTCGCGCCTCACGAACACCGGAGCCCAACTCGGCTCGCTGCTGTACATGTCCCCCGAGCAGGTCGCGGGCGGCACCGTCGACCAACGCACGGATGTCTACGCTCTCGGCGTCACGCTGTACGAAGCGCTCGCTTTCCGCAGTCCTTTCGAAGCGGCGGCGTCACAGATCACGGTTCGGCGGATCGTCGCGGGCGACGTCCCCGGCGTCCGCCAACTCAATCGATCGATCTCCCGCGACGTGCAGACGATCTGCATGACGGCGATGTCCCGCTACGCGGCGCGGCGCTACGCGGACGCGGCCGCGCTCGGCAACGACCTGTCCAACGTTCTCGACCGTCGCCCGATCCAAGCCCGCCCGCCGGGACGGTTCGAACGCGCGTGGCGCTGGATCGAGCTGCACCCCGCCCGCAGCACCGGAGCGGTGCTCCTCGCGACGCTGATCGCGTTCGTCCTGGTCACCGCGGCGCAGCAGCGTTCGTCCCTGCGGAGTATTCGCCTCCTCGCCGATTCGCATTGGATCGAGAATCTCACGAGTCGCGCCGCGACGTTCTGGCCGATGGATCGCGCGAACCTCGGCGCCATCGATCTCTGGCTCGAAGATGTCGCCGTTCTGCGTCGGCGACACGATATCCATCGGCGCGAGCTCGATCGTCTGCGCCGCAGGGCCATGCCCTACACCGACGCGATCGCGTCGCGTGATCGCGCACCGACCGAACACACCCTCGACGCATTGCGCATCGAGCTCGAAACCGTGCACGCCCTCATCGCGAACGCCGAAGACGTCGAAGCCGCACGCGCCTACAATGCTCTGGAGATCGAAGCTCTCGAAGCCTTGATCGCGGAGCTCGAAACCGCCGACACACGATCGACGTGGGAGTTCGAGATCCGCAGCGACGAATGGCGTCACGAACGCCTCACGCGCCTCGTCGAAGAAGAGTACCGCGACCTCCTCGCGCTCGAGCGCAAGGTCCGCGACCAGCGCGCGCAGATCGAAGACGTCCACCGCGTCACGCAGATCGAACATGCAAGCGACTGGCAGCGCGCCATCGACGACATCGCCTCGCTCGAGATTTACGGAGGCCTTCGCATCACACCGCAGACCGGGCTACGACCGTTGCGACGCAATCCGCAGAGCGGCCTGTGGGAGTTTTTGCACGTTTCGACCGGGACCGCGCCGACGAGCGCCCCCACCGAAGCCGACCCGGGTCGCCTCGCGATCGAGGCGGACACCGGCGTTGTCTTGGTCCTCCTCCCCGGGGGCACGTCATCCATCGGCGCGAGCGATTGGCCGGAGGATCCGAACCTCCCGATCGCGGCCACCGAGAAACTCTCCGAGCGCCCCCGGCACGAGGTCACGCTCGATCCGTTCTTCATCTCGAAGTACGAGCTCACGGTCGGACAGTACCGAAGACTCGAGGGGCCGGATGAGGATCTCCGCGGCGAAGGCGCGCTCCCGGCCGGGCGAAGTCGCGTGGACATCGTCGCGACCCTCGAACGGACCTGGCTCCAGCTCCCAACGGAAGCGCAGTGGGAATACGCATGCCGCGCCGGAACCGACACCTGGTTCTACACCGGAAACACCGTCGAATCACTGCGAGGCCACGCGAACCTCTATTTCCGATCCACAGTCGAGTTCGCATCCGACACGCCGGCAGCCCCGATCGTCGGAGGATTCCGGGACCCGGCCCCCGTCGGCTCGTTCTTACCCAATCCATTCGGCCTTTACGACATGCACGGCAACGCCAAGGAATGGGTCGCCGACGTGCTCGTCAATCGCGCGTACACGACGATGGAAGCTCGCCCCGGTGACGGATTGCGCTACTTCGCGCGCCATTGGCTCTCGGGCCTGCGCTACGTGGTGAGAGGCGGAGACAACGCGAGCCCCCCCACCCACGCACGCTCGGCGTATCGCACCGGAGCCGTGGCCCAGATGCGCTGGAAACGGCCGGGAGTCCGGCCCGCAAGGCCGCTGTTTCCGTGAACGCATCGCGCGGTTGCCCGCGACCAGCCTGACGCCGCGGACTCCCCTTTCGCCGCCCCGTCGTGCACCCGGCCGTGTTTTTCGCGATTTTCTCCGGAACGCCGCACTGCCCCTTTTCGATTGCTCGACCAGACCTCGAGGCATGGAGCCGTCGAGGCGGATTCGAGACCCCGAAAAGGAGGAAGCACGTCATGTCGACTTCCGGAACGAAACTCACGATCGCGATCCTCGCGACCCTCGTCGCTCTCATGAGCACGACGCGAGCCGACGCGCGCGGCTGCAAGACGGAACTCGTGTTCCAAGGCTACGAACACTTCGCTCTCGACGGAGCGTGCCTCTCCCTGGACAAAGGACGCGCGACGACGCTGAAGATCTCGAACCTCGGATCGAGCGGCTGCGACGGCTACTCGATCGCGCTCGACGATCTCACGGGACCGCCCGATCCCGGCGTCGAGATCGACCTCGCGCCCGTCGACATCATGCAAGTCGGCACGACCTTCACGGGGCTCGTCCGCGGCGATGTCAACGGCCTCCCGGCCGATTCCGTGCTGCTGTCGCTGCACGCCGTCGCCGATGCGAACGGGGTCTCGTTCACACCCGACTTCTCGGGCGTCGGGTCCCAGTCTCACAGGGTCGAGATCTTGAGCGGCCCGAACGTCGTCGCGTCGGTTCCGATGCAGACGGGAACGTCGGTTCGCGTCATGCGAACGGCCGCGACGATCATGACGCTCCCCGCCGACTTCTGGGTGTTCCGATGCGATCTGCAAGGCGGGGACATCATCAAGATGTGCTTCGATACCGACGGCAAGGAACGCATTCCGTTCGAGATCATCAGCACGGGCATCGTGCACGAGGGCGACGGGCTGCGCGTCGTCGCCGAGAATCGAACCGAGATCCCGCAGTCGTTCTCTTCGGTGGAGCTCATGGCGGGCGGCATCCCCGAGTTCACCGTGATCTCGGAAGACGTCTCGGGTACGTCGGCCGATCCGTGCCAGGAAGCAGAGAGCGCCGCGGCGGACGTGCTCTACGTCAACGGCAAACAAGGCGGCGATTTCGGCCCATACGACGTGCACGTCGGGGTCGGCGACCTCATCTGGACGACGATGCTCCTTCCGTCTTCGGGCGGCAACGGAAAGTACCTCGTCCACGCGAACCTCGGCACTCCGACGCCGGTCACCAAGACGGCTTTGCCCGCGCAGCTCGGCACGTTCTGCTTCCCGCTCTTCCTCGCCGGCGGCGCGACGCCGGCCGCCATCTGGAACAACATCGGCAAGGAGAGCCAAGTCGGCGCGGGCATGTACTTCGACGGCTCCCCGATCGCGGATCCCGCGAATGCCCCGGCCGTATTCCTGCTGCTACACGACGGCGACGCGACCTGGCTCCCGGTCGGCACCGAGGTCACGTTCCAGGGCATCATCGTCGATCCGAGCTCGCCGAGCCCCAAGAGCGCGAGCACGACGAATGCGGTGATGCTGTCGGTTCTGTAGTCGCGCTCGACCGCAGCCCATCGATTTCGACGATCCCGCGAGCCCCGTTCGTTCGGAGCTCGCGGGACTCGTTCGTAGTGCACGCGGTCACGGGAAGCGTCATTCGAAGATCGCGACGACTCCGTTCGTAGACCGGAAACGAGGTGGTAGGCTGGCGGCCATGGCTTCGACGAACGCCGATCTTCCGCCGCCGGAACCCGCCGACGAACGGCCGACGCCACCGAGTGCGCCCGCCGACCTCATCCGCGCAAGAGCCGCTCGGCTCGGGTTCGACGACGTCGGATTCGCACGCGCGACCGATCCCGGAGAAAGCGAGCGGCTGCGCGAGTGGCTCGCGCGCGGCTACCACGGATCGATGCAGTACATGGAGCGCGTGGTCGAGAGACGAGCCGACGTCACGGTCGAACACGACTGGGCTCGGACCGTGATCTGTCTCGTCCGGAGCTACGCACCGGATTCGACGAGCGATGCGTCTGCCCTCGAGAGCCCCAACGATTCGACCGGCGCTCTCGTCGGACGGGTCGCGAGCTACGCGCTCGGCATCGACTATCACGAGTGGCTCCGCCGCGACGTGCGAGCTCTCGCGACGTTTTTGCACGACGAACTCGGAGCACGCACGCGCATCGCGGTCGACACGGCCCCGATCCTCGAGCGCCCCTACGCACGCGAAGCCGGATTGGGATGGATCGGCAAGAACACGCTCTTGCTCTCGCGATCGCTCGGGAGTCTCACGTTTCTCGCCGAGATCCTCGTCGACCTCGAGCTACCGACCGGCCAGCGCAGCAAGGATCACTGCGGAAGTTGCCGCGCTTGTCTCGACGTCTGTCCGACCGACGCGTTTCCCGAGCCGTACGTCCTCGACGCGAGACGATGTATCTCGTACCTCACGATCGAGCATCGAGGCGTCATCGATCGCGATCTGCGCGCAGGCATGGGCTCTTGGATCTTCGGGTGCGACTTGTGCCAAGACGTCTGCCCGTGGAACAAGTTCGCGCAGCCGACGACCGCGGCCGACGCGAAGGCCGCCTCGGATCTGACGGCGCCGGATCTGATCGCCTACCTCGAGCTCGACGCCGATGCCTTTCGCGCGCGCTTTCGTCATTCGCCGATCTGGCGCGCCGGCCGCGACGGGTTCCTGCGCAACGTCGCGATCGCACTCGGGAACTCACGAAGCGAGGGCGCACTCGACCCGCTCGCGAAGTCCCTTGAAGATCCGTCGTGGCTCGTACGGCTCCACGTGGCCTGGGCGATCGGGGAACTATCGAGCGGTCGCGAATGGGCCGGTCGCGCACGCACCGTGCTGGAGCACCACGAACTGCGCGAACAAGATGCCCGCGTCGCCGAGGAGATCCGGCTCACTCTCCAACGGCTGTGATGCCAAAGTCGCCGCGAAAAGGTGGCGACGACCTCCGTGACCGCATGCCCGGCCATGCCTCGTATGGACCGTCCCGGTAGCGCGTTTGGCGTGGGTCACGGAGATCGTGCCGAAGGTTCAGGATGTCGGCGAATGCCCGATCGGTTCTAGCCCTACACCCGAATCGGATCGAGTGGCAGTAACCGAGGCGAGTCACTCCTCGGGCGACGACGAGAGAGTCAGCAGCATGACGGACGAAGCCGATGCTCAGCGATCGGCGTTCGTGCTCCGTCGTCGAGGATCCCGATGATCGGTGCAGGGCGAAGAAACTTGAGTCATCCAATTCCGTAGGCCGCTGTAGCAGGATCCTCTACGTCCTGGAGAAGCCCCCGCCTCGGATCCTCACGACAGAACCCTCGCGGACGCGACAAAACGCCCCACTTCGCGTGGCTCGTCGACCGCACGTTCTGCTGCGACGTTGGTCGTCTTCCACATCTCGGCTCTCGGGTTCGGTTCGCCCGAACCACAATCAAAAGATCAGTACTTTTCCGAATAGGCAGTGAGTTGCCGTGATGCGAATATCTGCCGCGGTGGTTGGGAGCGTGAGCTGCGGACGCGGGGACGTCCGCGGCTCACGCCTGTTTCTCCTTCAGTGCCATGCCCTTTCGAACGCGGTCTCCCGGACTTCTCGAAGGCGCACCTCCTACCTCCAGAGAACTGCGATGCAAACCGCGGCGTTGAGAGCCGCCGCAGGATCATCGAGCTGACGAGAAGTCCGGGCCCCTCGAAGCACACCCGCTCCGCGCGACCCCACCTTGCTCGAAACCCTCGCGCGCCTTGCTCGAAACCCGTCCGCGAGTTGCTAGAATGCGCGGCTTTCCACATCTGATCGAGCACGAAAGGACGTTCAGCATGGCCACGACGAGCTGCCCCGAATGCGGCGCGGACATCACGAGCGACGACTCGACGGTGCAAGGCGAGATCCTGCCCTGCCCCGAGTGCGGCGTCGAGCTCGAGGTCACCGCGCTCGATCCGTTGACGGTCGCCCCGGCGCCCGAAGAAGAAGAGGACTGGGGGGAGTAAGGCTCCGCCGCCCCCCGCAGCAACCGCAGGAGACCCACCGATGAGCAAGATCGGCGTACTGGCATCGCGCATCCGTGTCGAAGAGAAGCTGCTGTTCGCGGCGCTTCGCAAACAGAACGTGGCGTACGACGTCATCGACGATCGCAAGATCAAATTCGACATGGGCGCCAAACAGTTCGCCGAGTACGGGGCCGTGATCGAGCGCTGCATCAGCCACGGGCGCGCGCTGTACGCTCTCGGACTGCTCGAGGACGAAGGGCTCTTCTGCATCAACTCGGCGCACGTCGCCAACGTCTGCGGGAACAAGCTGCTGACGAGCCAAGCGCTCTTCCGCGAAGGAGTTCCGAGCCCCCGCGTGATGGTGGCGTTCACGGTCGAGTCGGCGCTCGAAGCGATCGAGGAGATGGGCTACCCGATCGTGCTGAAGCCGGCCGTCGGCTCTTGGGGCCGACTGCTCACCAAGGTCAACGATCGCGAGGCCGCCGAGGCGGTTCTCGAGCACAAGGAAGTCCTCGGCACCTACCACCACGCGATCTTCTACATCCAGGACTACATCGAGAAGCCCGGCCGGGACATCCGCTCGTTCGTGATCGGCGACCGCACCGTGGCCGCGATCTACCGCAAATCCGAGCACTGGATCACCAACACGGCGCGTGGCGGCTCGGCGTCGAACTGCCCGGTCACCCCCGAGATCGACGACATCTCGCGGCGCGCCGCGACAGCGGTCGGCGGGGGCGTGGTCGCGATCGATCTCCTCGAAGATCAGGACGGCAAGCTGCTCGTCAACGAGGTCAACTACACGATGGAGTACCGGAACTCGATCGATACCACCGGTGTCGACATCCCCGGGCTCATCGTCGAGCACGCGCTCTCGATGGCGCGTCCGGTGGCGTGACGGCGCGCGCGAAGGCGGCGATCGTCGGCGGATCGGGGTACACGGGGGGCGAGCTGCTGCGCTTGCTCCTCGACCATCCCGGCGTCGAGGTCGCCCAGATCACGTCCGAATCGAGCGCCGGCAAGTTCGTGCGCGCGACGCACCCCAACCTGCGTGGCCGAACCGATCTCAAGTTCGTGACCGCGGCCGAGGTCGAGGCGTGCGACCTGTTGTTCCTCGCGCTGCCGCACGGGGAGGCGTCGCGTCGCATCGAGCACTGGGCGGGTCTCGCGCCGCGGATCATCGATCTGTCGGCCGACTTCCGGCTGCGCGACGCCGCGACCTACGAACGCTGGTACGGCAAGCCGCACGCCGCACCCGATTGGCTCGAGCGCTTCGTGTACGGGCTCCCCGAATCCGACCGCGACGCGCTCCGCAATGCCACGCACGTGAGCGGCGTGGGTTGCAACGCGACGGCGTCGAACCTCGCGCGCCGCAGGTCCCGCGC
>JAUIME010000195.1 GCA_030433195.1 bacterium | reverse complement strand
CGACGACGGTTCACGCGACATGACGTCGGCCGTCGTGGCCGAGACCTACCCCGAAGTCTGCCGCATCCGCAACACGAAGCCTCTCGGTGACGTCGTCGCCATGAACCAGGCGTTGCACTGGGCATTCTCGTACGGCGCCGACTACACCCTGCTCCTCGATCACCGAGTCCAGACCGAGACGAACCTCGTCCATCGACTCATCGATGCCGCCCAGCAATTCTCCGACGCAGGCTTGCTCGGCCCGACGCTGCATCGCGCCGACCGCCCGGACGAGGTTTGGTTTTCGGCGCTGCGATTCGAACACCCGGAAGACGCTCTGGCTCCGGCCGTCGACGACCGTCTCGTGACCGCCCCTTGTCCGACACGCGTCGACTTCGTCAGCCGGCACGCGATGCTCGTGACGCGCGCCCTGTTCGAAGCCGTCGGGGGATTCGACGAATCCCCACACGCCTCGTACCGCGATCTCGACTACTGCCTGCGCGCACGTCGCGCCGGATTCGACATCGTCTACGTGCCGCACGCGCGGCTCTGGTACGACGAAGAAGATTCGTTCCGATTGGAGTCTCAGGGGCGTGCGCCGGCGGCTCGAATCCGCCGATGGAGCTCGTTCATCAACCGCCAATACCAAGGGAGAGAACGGCTTGCAGCTTGGGCCCGAGGCGCCCGACGACTCTTCGGCAAGCGGACGTAACTCTCTTCACGGCACGGGCTTTTCAAAAAAAGGTTTGATGATCGAGAGCCTTGCGCGCCACTAACAAGGCGACGGGACACCCAGGGGAGAAACACGGATACCCGTCGAAGAAAACCGATCCGCGAGAAGATCCGACCCACGGTTCGACACCCGTGATTTTTCGCGCGACATCTTGGTTCGACAAGAACGGGATGCGTTGCGACCGATGAACCCGTGAAACCGCGCGAACCGCACTGTCGTTTCGTGCGCGCTACCTCTCTTCTCTTCGTTTTTGTGATTTGCATTCACGACAACGCGTGAACGCGGGGTCTCCTTCCCCAGGCAGGAGGCCCCGCTTCGCTTCACGCCTCCCCCTCGTTTCACGCGATGTGTCGCGCACGACGAGACGACGCGAACGTGCGCGAATCACGAAGGAACGCGTGAGCAGAGAGCGCGCGAGCGGTAAACGCGAAAGCCGTGAGCGCGGGAGCGGCGTGACGCTGTCGAGCCCGAACGCGCGAGCACGTCGCGCATCGAGCACGACCTCAAGACGATGTCGACGGCTTCGTGCGTGCCTTCTCGAGAAGCCGAATCAGTTCGCCGAGTTCTTCGCGCGACATGTGCCCGATCTGCTCGAGATGAAACGCTCGAATCGGCTCGTCGAGACTCCCCAAGAAGCGCTGGCCGCGAGCTGTCAGACGCACGCGAACCACGCGTCGGTCCTCTTCGGTGCGCTGGCGCTCGGCCCACCCCGCCGCCTCGAGGCGATCGATCAAACGCGTGATGTCGGGCGTCCGGAACAACATCCGATTCGCGATCTCGAGACTCGGAAGTCCGTCCGGCCCCGCTCCACGCAAGATCCTCATCACGTTGTACTGGGGCTCCGACGTACCATGCTCTCGGAAGAACCGCGACAACTCTCGATTCACGCAGTCGTAGCTGCGCATGAGATTCAGCACCGCCTCTTCCTCGAGTGAGGAGAACGGTTTCGTCTGCTGGAGTTCGGTCTGCAGATCGGATCGAGTCATCGCGGGCTTACCCTCCAAAGATCCGCGCAATCTAGCCCGCATCCGCTTCGGGCGCAACTCATTCGCCGCTCGCACCCGTTGACTCGGCCGTGTCGAGTGCCGCTCTCCAGGCCTCGAGGTCCGTGGCCGGAAGCTCGCAAGTGTAGTTCGTACACGCGTAGGCCGTAGCCATTCCATCGACCGATCGCTGTGCCTCCACGAACGGAACTCGACGAACGAGCGCTTCCGCGGCCGCTTCCTCGGCGGGACGAAACACGACCAGTGCCCGAGGGAGGAACCGCGTGCGTACCTCGCGCAGCATCGCGGCCGCCACGGGATCCGCGAGGCGCCCTGCGATCACGAGCTCGCGAGGCGGACCGAGCCGTTCATCGAGCGCTTGCAGCATGAACGGCGACCCCGTCGGCGACGCCCGCAATGCGGCCGAGAAGCCCTCGAGAATCGCGTCGGCGCCAGCTTCGATCTCGTGCGACGACGTCAATCGCCCCAACCGCGCGAGCACGAGGGCCGCGACCGAGTTACCCGATGGAACCGCACCGTCGTAGACCGGTCGCGCACGTTTCAAGAGCCCCTTCGCATCGGCGGGAGTGGAGAAGTACCCGCCTCGCTCGTCGCCCGCGAACCGCGCGGCCATCTCCGACGCGAGCCGCGACGCTTCGTCGATCCATCGCGGATCGAACGTCGACTCGAACAGATCGAGCATCGCGAACGCGAGAAACGCATGGTCGTCGAGGAACGCGGGGATGTCCGCATGTCCCGCGCGATAGCGATGCAAGAGCCGCCCGTCTTCGTCGCGCAGTACCGAGAGCACGCGGTCGGCGGCACGCGTCGCGGCTTGCGTGAAGCGAGGTTCGTCGAGGACCCTCCCGCCGAGAGCGAGCGCCGAGATCATGAGGCCGTTCCAGTCGGCAAGGACCTTGTCATCCTTTCGCGGCCGGACGCGCCCCTCGCGATGCTCCCATAGTCGTCCTCGCATCGCGGCGAGCCTGGCCTCGAGATCCGCGACCGTCGAGCCGAGCTCGGTGGCAACCGCGGTCGTCGGTCGCGCGAGGTGCAAGATGTTTTCACCGGTCCGGACGCCCGTCGCCTCGTCTCGGAAGTTCCCCTCCGATTCGACGCCGTACACGCGCGCGAAGATCTCTGCGTCCCCTTCGCCCAGTATCTCGACGATCTCCGCCTCGGTCCAGACGTAGAACTTCCCTTCGACGCCTTCCGAGTCGGCGTCTTCCGCCGAATGGAACGCGCCGTGCTCGTCGGTCATGTCGCGAAGCACGTACTCGAAGATCTCACGAGCGATCTGTGCGAACTCTTCTCGCCGGGTCCACTGGTACGCTTCGAGATACGAGCGTGCGATCAGCGCCTGGTCGTAGAGCATCTTCTCGAAGTGCGGCAATAGCCACTCGCGATCCGTCGAGTAGCGGTGGAAGCCACCGGCCAAGTGGTCGCGGATTCCCCCCCGCGCCATTCGGTCGAGCGTCTCGACGACCATCGCCGTCGCCTTGTCGTCTCCTGTCCGATGCGCGTACCGCAACAGGAACGACAGGCTGTGCGTCCTCGGGAACTTGGGAGCCCGTCCGAAGCCGCCGTATTCGCCGTCGTAGACCTTCTCGAACGTGGCGAACGCGGCACGCAAGACTTCGTCCCCGAGTTCCACCGCCTTCTCGTGCGACTCGTCGAGACGAATGAGATCCGTGAGATTGCGAGCGTCGGCGTTCACGGCCTCACGCGACTCACGCCATGCGCGATCGACTCCGAGCAGCAACGAACGAAACCCGTCGGGGCGGTAGTACGTCCCTCCGAAGAACGGTTCGCGATCGGGCGTGAGGAACACGCTGAGCGGCCAGCCGCCGCGCCCGCTGATCCGCTGCACCGCGGCCATGTAGATCGCGTCGACGTCGGGGCGCTCTTCGCGATCGACCTTGATCGCGACGAAGTGCTCGTTGAGCACGGCCGCGATCGCTTCGTTCTCGAAAGACTCGCGCTCCATGACGTGACACCAGTGACACGTCGAATAGCCGATGGACAGGAACACGGGCTTGTCGGCGGCCTTCGCCGCTTCGAATGCCTCGTCGCCCCACGGATACCAATCCACCGGATTGTGCGCATGCTGGCGGAGGTACGGACTCGACTCGCGCGCGAGCCGATTCCCGGTTGATGCAGGTTTCTCGCCCGTCGACGTGGGCGCGGCGCCTTCCTCGGGCCCCTTCGTCGCAGCCTCGTCGTCGACACGCCGTCGGTCGTCTTCCGTCACGGCTCGTTCCTCTCCGGTTCCGGTATCGTTCGTCGGTCTGCGGCATGCGCCGCCCACGAGTCCGACGATGACGATTCCGATGCATGTCACGACGAACGCACGCCCGCGCCATCGCGACGACGATTCGGGTTTCGCGTGCGGGCTCGTGCCGCGGGAATTCGTTGGCACGGGAATCTTCATCGCGCGCGGGCCTCTTCGAGTCGAGGAGCCAGAAAACGCGCGAGCGCCTCGCCGACGATGCGATTCCCGCGCGCGTTGAAATGGGTGTCGTTGCGATGATAGACGTGGCGACTCCCGTCAGCAAGGGCGGGCACGCGACGCAAGTACGGAAGAAGATCGAGCGCCGGGATGCGCCGCTCCCGAAACCACTCGCGGATCTCACGCTGTGGGCGATCCCGTCGATCACGAACCTCGGGCCATCGATTCACGACGCGACGCCAAAGATCGTCGTCGAGTTGGCATCGGTCCGGAAGCAGCGTGAAGACGATCGGCGTATCCCCCGCGATCGCGATCATCTCTTCGAGCGCCGCGAAGAGCGCGCGGTACGGTTCCTCACCGACCCAGCCCTCCTCGACGACACGCTGTTCGATCTCGATCAGTCCCGCGTCGGAGAGAAACGGCTTTTCGAGCGAGGGATCCACAACCCACGGAAACGCACGCTCGGCTTCCGCCCTCGTCACCGCGATCTTCGCCTCGCTCTCTCCCTGGAGCGCGCTGCCGGTTTCCGCACTCTCGCCGTAAAGGCGTACTCTCTCGCGCGCGACCGCGGTGATCCTCTTCGCGACCAACATCGTGAGCAGGTTCTCCCGCCCGTACCACGAGCGGCGTGGATCGTTGCCCCGGCTTCCGCGCTCCTTCTGCCGAATGTCGTTCCCCAAGAACAGGTTCACAACCACGAGATCCGGTTCGAGGGGCAGCACTTCGTAGCGCAGCAGGTACGTGTACTCCGCAACGCCGATCGCCGGAACGCCGACGTTGTGAATGCGCACGCCGTCGAGCTCACGCTCGGCGACGGTCGTGAAGTGAAACGCATGCGGCACGACGCCCGCGGCGAACGAATCGCCGATGCTGACGACGAGCGGCTCGCCCTCCCTCTTCGCCGTCAACGGCTCGTCGTAGTAGCCACGTTCGTTCACCGGAAAGCCGTAGCGCAACGTGCCGGGCGAATAGCGGTATCGGTCGATGCGATCCTCCGCACGCTCGGTACCCTGCGCGAGGAGCGGCATCGGCAAGACCACTCCAAGTGCGCGCAGGCCGACTTCGAGCGCCAACACCGTGATGCCCACGTTCAGCAGAATCGCGTCCGCGATCTTCGAGGCCGCGCCGACGCGAAGCGACTCGCGACTCATGATGCCCCGCTCGCCGAGGCACCACCCCGCCGCGACGACACCGAACGCGAGCGCGACGGACACATCGAAGACGAATCGATGGTAGGGCTGCAGCGCCGCGTGGAAGACGACGAAGTGCACCAAGAATACGTAGAAGAGGAGGCGAAACGGGAATCGCGTGGGTATGGCGGCTTGCGCGGGATCGACGAGCCGCCGGATCACCGTAACGCAGGCGAGACCTCCCGCGACGAGGCTCGCGCCGGTAGCGGCGACCAGGGGCCAGAACGCTCCGCCGAGTTCCAACCGCCACCCCGCCGAGGCGCGCATCCCGATGAACAACGCCGCGACGACGTGCGCCGTTCCCGCGAGGAACAACGCCGCAAGGACGAACAAGACCCGTCGGGAGCCTTCGGGAGAAACGGCTCGACGCGCGGCCGAGCCCTTCGGTCCGCGCGGAGCGTCGACTGTCTCTTCGTCGGCGCTGCTCGAGTCTTCGGATTCCACTTGCACGCGCGTCTCCGATCGTGCACGATCTCGCGCGATGAATGCGCGACGGCTCCTCGTGACGGGCGGCTCAGGGTATCTCGGCTCGGAGATCCTCGCAAGGATCACGGGCTTCGAGACGCACGCGACGTCGTGCACCCGCGCGATCGATCCCGCCGTGCTTCCCGCGGACCGGAGCCACCGGCTCGACCTCCGCGACCGCGCCGCCACCGAGCGCTTGCTCGACGAGATCCGCCCCGACGTCGTGCTGCACACCGCGGGATCCAATCGCGGTGCGGCGAACCTCGAGTCGATCGTCCCCGGCGCGCGCACGCTCGCACGCGCCTCGCGCGAGCGCGGTTTCCGACTCGTCCACGTGTCGACCGACCTGATCTTCGACGGCGAAGCGGCGCCCTACGACGAGTCGGCCTCCCCGGCGCCGCTCATTCCGTACGGCGAAGCCAAAGCCGAAGCCGAGCGCGCACTCCTCGAAATCGACGCCGACATCGTGATCGTCCGCACGTCGCTCATCTACGGTTTCCGGCCGATCGACCATCAGACTCGATGGCTACTCGACGGAATCGAAGCCGGCACCGACGTGAAGCTCTTCACCGACGAGCGGCGATGTCCGGTTTGGGTCGGGACGCTCGCCCAAGCGATGATCGAGCTCGCCGACCATTCGCAGCGCGGCCCGCTCAACGTTGCGGGACGCCGCGCGTACGACCGCCACACGTTCGGCATGCGTGTGCTCGATCGCCTCGGGATCGAGCCGCCGCCGAACGTACGCGCCTCGACCATCGCCGCGTCGGGACTCGTCCGCCCGCGCGACCTCACGCTCGACACGTCGCTCGCCGCCTCGGTGCTGCGCACCCCGCTGCTCGCGATCGACGATCTGCCGGCCGAGGCGCTCCCTGCGTGACACGTCCCTCATGCTATGGTTTGCGCGCATCGCGCCGCCGTGGCATGCAACGGACCTTCGGCGCCGCGCCCTCGGGTGCGACCGCCTCATCGAATGAGGGAGGGCCTACATGAAGCTCGGAATGGTCGGACTCGGCAAGATGGGCGCCAACATGGCGGAGCGCCTGTTGCTCGCAGGACACGAAATCGTCGGGTACGACCCCGACGTCGACGCCGTGGGCCGCGTCATCGCACGCGGCGCGACGGGAGCCGCCAGCCTCGACGACCTCGTCGACGCGCTTCCGACGCCGCGCACGGTTTGGGTCATGGTGCCGTCGGGCAAGATCGTCGAAGAGACTCTCGAAGCACTACGGACGCGGCTGTCCGAAGGCGACGTCGTCATCGACGGCGGCAACTCCAACTACCGCGAAACTCGATCTCGCGCGAAGGTTTACGAAGCGTCGGGGCTGCACCTGCTGGACTGCGGGACGAGCGGCGGTGTCTGGGGTCTGCGCGAAGGCTACAGCCTCATGATCGGCGGGCCGAAGGACATCGTCGAACGACATCGGCCGATCTTCGAGGCGCTCGCTCCAGCGGCCGACCGCGGCTTCGGGCACGTCGGGCCGTGTGGTGCCGGACACTTCGTGAAGATGGTGCACAACGGCATCGAGTACGGGATGATGCAGGCCTTCGCCGAGGGCTTCGGCATCCTGAAGAAGAAGACCGATCTCGAGCTCGACGTGCATCAGATCGCGAGGATCTGGCAGCACGGAAGCGTCGTGCGATCGTGGCTGCTCGACCTCACGGCCGACGCCCTCGAGTCGAATCCCGAGCTCGACGGCATCGCGCCGTACGTCTCCGATTCCGGCGAGGGTCGCTGGACCGTTGCCGAAGCGATCGATCTCGACGTACCGGCGCCGGTCATCACGATGTCACTGCTCACCCGCCTTCGGTCCCGCGACTCCGAGGCGTACTACGACCGTCTTCTCGCGGCGATGCGCAATCAGTTCGGTGGCCACGCGATCCGGCGCGAGGGCGACTCGTGAGTGTCGACGCGGACGACACGGAACCGCAGGGCGTACCGCCGCAATTGTTCGTGATCCTCGGCGGCACGGGCGACCTCAACCGCCGCAAGCTCCTTCCCGCGCTCTTCGAGCTCGGCGAGACTTGGCCCGCAGGATCGCACATCCTCGGCGTGGCGCGCAGCGCCGACCACGACGATGCTTCGTACGAGACGTGGGCGATCGATGCGCTGGTCGACGCGGGGCACCCCCGTGACGAGGCGACGCAGTGGTGTCGCGGACACGTCTCGTTCTTCTCGATCGGCGAGGGAACGCGTGACGACTACGCGCGATTGGCCGACACCGTGAAAGCGATCGAGCTGCGTCACGCGCTCCCCGAGCACCGCGTCTTCTATCTCGCGCTGCCTCCCGGCGCGTTCCCCGCGACGATTCGCGGGCTCGGCAGCGCCGGCCTCGACCAAAGCGAAGGCAAGACGCGGATCGTCGTAGAGAAGCCTTTCGGCAGGGATCTCGATTCCGCGCAGAGTCTCAATGAACTCGTGCACCGCTGGTACGACGAGTCGCAGATCTATCGCATCGACCACTACCTCGGCAAAGAGACGGTCCAGAACCTGCTCGCGTTCCGTTTCGCCAACGCGATCTTCGAACCGCTCTGGAATCGCGACCACATCGAATCGGTGCAGATCACGGTGGCGGAGTCGCTCGGGATCGAGGGTCGAGGCGGCTACTACGATCGTTCGGGCGCCCTGCGCGACATGGTGCAGAATCACCTCACGCAACTCCTGACGCTCATCGCGATGGAAGTGCCTGCCGTCTTCGCGGCCGACGACATCCGAGCGGAGAAAGTCAAGGTCCTCAAGTCGATCGAGACGATCGATCCCGAGGCGG
>JAUIME010000194.1 GCA_030433195.1 bacterium | reverse complement strand
GACGGCGAAGACTCCGTGTACGGCGACAGCGGCCTCATCATCCGCGAGACGGATCCCGCGCCCGAGTTCCCGGGTCAGTTCATCAGCTTCGCGAGCCGTCCGCAGATGATCGACGACGGCACCGCGTCGTGGATTTCCGGAATCACGGCGACGATGGGCGGTTCGACCGACTTCCGCGCGCTCTATCAGGAAAACGGCGGCGTGATCACGAAGGTGCTCGCGTCGGGCGACATGGTCGGTGGTTTCACGATCGACACGAGCGGTATCGACTTCGACTACTCGTTCTCGGACAGTGGCAACCACCACATCAGCGTGCTGCTCATGGACACGGGCTCGACGACGGATGACGGTTTCGTCTACGTCGACGGCGCCCTCATCGCGCGTGAGACGGATCCGACCGGTGAAGGCGACAACTGGGACAACTTCGACACGGTCGACATCAACGACAACGGCGACTACGTGTTCTCGGGCGACACCGACGGCGCGACGTCGAGCGACGAGTTCATCGCCTACAACGGAGCCATCGCGCTGCGCGAAGGCGACACGATCGACGGCATCACGCTCTCTTCGTCGGCCAGTGTCCAGTTCCTTTCGATCAACAACCGTGGTCAGGCGACGTTCACGTGGAGCACGGGCGGCGAAGAGTATCTGTTCGTCGCGGATGCCGATCGCATGCGAGCGACCGCGCGTCTCGTGTTCCAGACCGGTATCGATGCCGACTTCGACGGTGACGGTGTCGCCGATGCGCTCATCACCGACTTCAACGCCTCGTCGGGCATCGGCCCGGGGGGTGAGTTCAGTGCCGACAACTTCATCCACATCGAAGTCGATCTGATCCCGGCGGGTGAAGTCGACGAGATCGAAGCGATCTTGCGCGTGTCGGCGCCGGCCGCTTGCAGCGCCGGTAACGTCAACGAGATCGCGACGGGCTTCCCCGAAGACGTCATCACGATCAACGGTTTGGACGGCGGCTCGTGCCGTGCGGTTTCCGTCGGCACGGGCGAGATGTTCTCGCTCGACCTCGCCGCTTCGACGGCCGGTCCGGCGACTCCGACGTACGTGATCTGGGTGTGGCTCGGTGAAGGCGGCAGCAACGGAACGCTGTCGCAGGGTGGTTCCGAGATCGGTTGCGCGACGAACCCCACGCCGCTCAGCCCGTCGCTCAGCCCGCAGCCGCGCTTCTGCTTGGTCGGCCAGGGCATCCCGGCGCGCGCCTGTGGTTCGGCGAACGTCAAGAACTCGCCGCTCCTCGGCCCGTGGAGCGTCGACGCGAGCCTCAACAACTCGATCACCCTCACGTTCCAGGGGCTGATCCAGGACTCGGCCGCGACGCACCCTCAGGGCTTCAGCGTCACGAATGCCATCACGCTCGACGTGCAGTAAGACGTTCGAGGGCGGTCCCGTCGGCGGGCTCGGCCCGTCGTTCGGCATTTGTATCTACAAGGGCGGGAGTCACTTCGACTCCCGCCCATCCTTCTTTTCGAGCGGCGAATGCCTTGGCAATCCAGCCGGCTCGTTATAAGCTGGACGTTTGATTTCCTCGATTTCGATTACTTTGAGGTATCGATGTCCGGATCCCCTACTCGCCCGACGTTGCGCCAGTTCGAGTATCTCGTGGCTCTCGGTGAGCACCTGAGCTTCCGGAAGGCCGCGGACTCGTGCCAGGTAACGCAGCCCGGTCTGAGCGCTCAGATCAAGCAACTCGAAGAGACGCTCGGCGTCGCGTTGTTCGAGCGGGACCGTCGCAAGGTGCTGCCCACGCCGGCCGGGGAGAAGATCCTCGCGGCCGCGCGGGACGTCCTCGCGAGTGTCGACGACATCGTCTCGACGTCGGCCTCGTTCGGCGAGCCGCTCACGGGCGAGCTGCGGCTCGGTGTGATCCCGACGATCGCTCCGTACCTCTTGCCGCGCGTCGTGGCGGCGGCGCGTGACCGGTTTCCCGAGCTTCGCCTCCTGCTCACGGAGGACACGACCCACAACCTCGTCGAGGCCGCGACGGCCGGGCGACTCGACCTGCTGTTGCTCTCGCTCGAAGCGGATCTCGGCAACCTCGAGACGCTGCTCCTCGGACGGGATCGGTTCTTCGTTGCCGTTCCCCCGGGTCATCCTTACGCAAAGCGAGCAGCCCTCTCGCTCGACGATCTCGAAGGCCAGGACATCCTGCTCCTCGACGAAGGCCACTGCTTGCGCGATCAGATCCTGCCGCTTTGCGAGGGTTCCTCGGGCGGACGCATCGCGGACCTCCGCGCGACGAGCCTCACGACGCTCACGCAGATGGTCGCGAGCGGTATCGGGCTCACGATCCTTCCCGAGATGGCGCGTGAAGCCGAGAGCGAACGTCTCGTCGCCATCGATCTCGATCCGGCCTACTCCCGCACGGTCGGTTTCGCGTGGCGCCGCACCTCGCGCGACGCGAGCGCCTACCAAACTCTCGCCGACGTGTTCCGCGACGTGTCCGGACTCACGGCGTCCTGAGTCTCAGCGCGCTTCGCTCCACGCCCGCTCTTCGTCGGGCTTGCCCCACTGACGATAGAGCTCGACGATGTTCGCTCGATTGGCTCGGACCAAGTGATGATCGTCACCGTAGAGTCCGGACAGGCGACGGTGACTCTCGAGCAGCATCGGCTCGGCTTCGGCGTAGCGCGCGAGTTCGATGAGGCTGGCACCCCACATGGCGCGCATCGCGTGCGTGCGCGGCGCGTCGGGTCGTGCACGCACCCAGGCTTCGACGGCCGGCCGGTACAACGCCTGCGCCTTCTCGAGCTCGCCGTTCTCGCGATAGAGATTCGCGAGATGGAATCCGACCGCGAGAGTCTCGATGTCGTCGGCACCGAGAAGCTTCCGTCGGGACTCGAGCAGCTCCAAGAAGAGCGGCTCTGCGCGCTTCGGTTGTCCCATGGCGATGTAGAGTTCGTGGATGTTCGCGAGCAACGACAAGACGTGCTCGTGCTCGTCTCCGGTCACCTCACGTTGGCCTTCGTAGGCTTTCAGGAAGAGCGCCTCGGCCTCGTCGTGCTTGCGTAGTCGGAACAGCAAGTACGCGAGGTTGCGTTGCATGTTGATCGTGCGGACATTGCGGGAGCCGAGCTTCGCTTCGAGGCGAGCGAGCGTGTCGCGCAGAAGCTGCTCGGCTTCGTCGAATCGGCGCGTCGCCGCAAGGAGCGAGGCGAGGTTGTTGTACGACGCCAGCGTGTTCGGGTGTCCTTCGCCGAAGACGCGCGCGGCGCCGTCGGACACGCGGCGAAGCAGGGCTTCGGCTTCCTCGACGTCACCGCGTTCGCGAACCGTGAGCGCGAGGTTGTTGAGGACCGTGATCGTTTCCGGATGTGAATCGCCCGAGGTTCGCGAGCGAATCTCGAGGATGTCCCGAAACTCGCTCTCGGCGCGCTCCAGATCGGCGCTTCGCATCGCGAGCCCGGCGCGGTTGTTGCGACTCATGAGCGTGAGGTCGTGGTCGTCACCGAGCGCGCGTCGAGCCGACACCACCGCGCGCTCGAAGAGCTCTCGCGCTTCGCTGGAGCGGGAAACGTCTTCGTAGAGCTTGGCGAGCTCGTTGAGTGCTTGGATCGTGCGGACGTCCTCGTCTCCGACCGCCGAGTGCAAGCCCGTGGCGGCGCGTTCGAGAAAGTCCTCGGCCAAGTCGAGCCGACTCTGGAGTCGCATCAACGTCCCGAGGTGCATGCGAGCCGCATGGGTGTCCGCGCTCTCGGGCCCGTGAAGCGTGCGTTGCAGATCGAGGTTGCGGCGCAGGTGGTCTTCGGCCTTGTCGTAGTTGCCGAGCGACATGTAGGTTCCGCCGAGGACGTTGTGCAAGGCCGCGCGGACGTCCGGTGTCTCGGCGAAGTCGACCTCGACGCGATCGGAGACTCGATCGAGGACCGAGCGCACCGTCACCTCTTCACCGACGGCGCGATAGGGTGCGACCGATTCGAGCATGTCGGTGAGGAAGTCGCTGATCGCTTCGGCCTCGGCTCGCTTTCGGTCGGCGTCGGCGCGTGCGTCGTTCGCGCGGTCGCGCTCGGTCTCGGCTCGCCGGCGTTCGTCCTCGGCTTGCCGTCGCGCGTCTTCTTCGGATTGTTGAGCGAGAACCGCGTCGAAACGCGCGGACTCGGCTCGCAGGTACTGAATGGCGAGGAAGATGCTGCCGAGCACCAAGAAGAGGAGGAGCGCCGCGACCGTCCCGACGATCGCGCGGTTGCGTCGCGCGAACACGCGGATCTGGTAGACGACGCTGGGCGGACGCGCCGCGATCGGGCGCAGGTGCAGGTAGCTTTCGATGTCGCGGCGAAGATCCTCGGCCGATGGATAGCGCCGCGTGCGGTCTTTCTCGAGCGCCTTGAACGTGATCGTCTCGAGATCACCGCGCAGCAGGCTCTGGGACGTGCTCGCGGGTCGCGGTGGGGCCTGGTGGCGGATCACGCGAAGCGCCTCGGCGAGGCCGACCTTGCCGACGTCGTACGGAAGCGCGCCCGTGAGCATCTGGTAGAGCAGCATGCCGAGCGAGTAGACGTCGCTTCGCGTGTCGATGTCGCTCGTGTCGGACTCGACCTGCTCGGGCGACATGTACTGGAGCGTGCCGAGGATTTGTCCGCGACCCGTGAGCAACGTGTCGGCCACCAAGTCCGCGTCGATCGCGCGTGCGACTCCGAAATCGATGAGCCGGACGGTTCCTTGCGAGTCGACGAGTACGTTGTCGGGCTTGATGTCGCGGTGGATGACGCCCTTCTGGTGCCCGTGGTGAACGGCTTGGCAGACCTGCTCGAACAGTACGAGGCGTTCACTCGCGCCGAGGTCGTGGCGCTCGCAGTAGGTCGTGATCGGCAGCGCGTTCGGCAGGTACTCCATCGCGAAGTACGGGTAGGAATGCTCGCCTTCGGTGTGCGTACCCGCGGCGTAGACTTGGGCGATCGCGGCATGACGCAGCCGCGCGAGTACCGACGACTCGTACTCGAATCGGCGCCGCGCCGACCTCGAACGCAAGCTCTCGTGCATGACCTTCACGGCGACGATGCGCCGCGGGTTGTCCTGCACGCCCTGGTACACCGTTCCCATGCCGCCCGATCCGATGACGCGTTCGATGCGGAAAGGACCGATCTGCTCGGGGACGCGCGGTTCGTCCGCGTCGGCGTGGCCTCGCCCTGTGTCGCCCGCGACGTGGGCCGCCGCATCGAGGATCGGATTCTCGAGATCGGACGTCTTCGCGAGGCGGTCCGCCGCGAGCAGCCGGTCGACCGCGGCACGCAGGTCCTCGTCGCCCGCGCACGCTTCGTCGAGGAACGCGCGGCGTTCCTTCTCGTCGAGTTCGAAAGCCTCGAGGAAGATCTGCTTGACGCGACTGGATCGATTCGTGGTCATGGGGCGCCCCGAATGGGTTCGGTCCGTCAGCCGTCCGCTTCGGCGCGACGCTTCAAGCCGTCGGTGAACAACGCCCGCCAACCGGATTCGACCTGCTCTCGCGAATCGTCGTCGACGGCGCCGAACATGGTGTTGACGACGCTGAGTCGCGTGCCGCCGTCGCCCTGCTTCTCGAGGGCGATGTAGAGCTGGGACGTCGCGGGTCCGCCGAAGGGCGGCGACAGATGTCCCGCGAGGTGCATCGACTTCTGCGGCGTGATCGACGTCACCCAGAACCACAGGAGGCCGCTACCGTCCTCGGCTTTCTCGAAGACGCGACCGCCGGGCTCGGCCTCGAGGAGCATCGTGTGCGGCTCGGGTGTTGCGTAGTAGTCGGGAAGCCACCAGCTCCCGATGTCGAGGAGCGTGGTCCAAACGCGTTCGATCGTGGCGTCGATCGGAATGTCGAGGTCGATGCGAAACCACGAAGCGGCGTGTGCGGCGGTCGGGCTCGTCGTCATCGGAAACGTCCTTCCTGCGGTGCCGTTGTCCAAGGAGGGCGGGGAAAGAAGAAGTCCTCCTCGGGTCCATGTCCGGGCACTGCCCGGGCGCCTACCGGAAGAACGGATCCTAAGCAATCGCATGACTTCACGCAAACACGGGCGTCCGGCGGCTTTGGCCCCAGGGTTCGACGCTCGGTTCCGCGCGGCGTACGATGTCGAGTCGACGATTCCGAGTTTTTCTTCGACACTTCAGAACCGAACACGGCGTTCGAGACGCGAACGGGCGCTTCCGGGCTCGGGGTCGAGTCACCCCGCGCCGCTACTCGAATCCGTGGTGGGTGACAGATCGATTCCTCGAGTTTCTTCGCGGGATTCCCTGACAGAGCCGATCGACTGATCCCCCCGACCCAACGCCAAGCGAAAGGAAACACCGGAATGTCCAAGACGAAGAAGGGCCTGACGACCCGAACGCTCGCGATACTCATCGCGACGGGACTGACCGTCGCACTCACATCCGTGCGCGGCTACGCAACGGATCCTCCGACCTTCAACCCTACCTCCACGTTCCCCGTTCGAGAGATCAGTGGGGTCTCGCTCGGTGCGTCGATCTCGCGTACGGTCGTCGGTCGCTTCAACGACAATGCCGACTTCGATTGCGTGATCCTGCGTGGCGGGGTGCCCG
Organism: bacterium; assembly: GCA_030433195.1. Lineage (GTDB taxonomy): Bacteria > Planctomycetota > JACOTG01 > JACOTG01 > JAUIME01 > JAUIME01. Next base: position 2,068 of record JAUIME010000194.1, on the reverse strand, counting down.
AGATGGTCATCGATCCGACGATCGTCTCGGCCTCGATCGCGTATCCTGCGGGCGCCGCCACGACCGACATCGCGAAGCTCGACCCGGTCCTTTCGGGTGTCGACGAGCTTCTCACGGTCGACACCAGTGGCCTCGTGGCATGGAAGCGCACCTCGGCGGGGACGTTCACGTCGCGGGCCGTCGGGACCTCCGCGTGGATCGGGACCGACGTCATCCGGACGGCTGCCATCTCGGGAGCCTCGCGCACCGACATCGTCGGGTATCGCGACTCCGACGAGAAGCTCGTGCTGCTGACCGATCCCGACACCGCCGGCTGGAGTGAATCGAGCTTCTCGGTCGCTCGCCCGGCGCTCGACATCGTTCCGTTCGTTCGCTATGCGAACGGCACGACCTGGCTCGCCCTGCGGACGTCGCTAGGGATCCTCATCTACAAGCCGGACGGTACGTACGTGACGAGCTTCACGGGACCGAACAACGGAGCGATCGTCGCGATCGACCACGATGGAGTCGCCTACCAAAGCATTGCCTGGGCGCATTCCGACGGATCCGATCAGGTGCTCGAGATCATCGAGAACGACGGCGATATCAATGGCTCGCTGACGCTGTCCGATCCGATCACGATCGAATGCGGCACGGTCGCAGCGCTCGCCGCGGCCGACATGAACGGAAGTGGTGACGACGATCTTGTCATCAGCCATCGTGACGACTTCGACCTCGTCGTACTGCTTGCCGAAGAATCGTACGGGTTGGCTGGGTCCTACGAGATCCGCATGGGGCCGCCCCAAGGCGATGCTTCGGGTAACGTGACGTGGCCCGCGGTTTTCGACTTCGACAACGACGGGGATCCGGACGTCATGTTCTCGAACGACGAGGTGTCGATCCACTCCATCTTCCGGAACTCGCTCGAGGACGAAACGGACCTCATGCCCAGCATCTCGTCCATTCAGTATCTGTACGATCGTGACATCACGCTCCCTGCGATGCTCAAGATGAGCATCACGGACGCGGATCCGCGCCCGGTCGATGCGAACTACATCGAGATCGTCTTGTGGAAGAAGAACCCGATCGGCGATGAGACCGACGCTGACGGCGACCGTTACCTGGTGCCCCTCGATCCGGGTGCTCCCGCCACCTACACCGACATCTGGGTGCGACTCGATGTCGCCAACGGCATCGGCTACCTCGATGGGGTCTACTTCTGGATGACGCGGTACGTCGAGGTCGACGATCAGGCGACCGGTGATCCGAACCTGCAAGCTTGGCCATCGTTGGTCAACGGATTCTCGAGCGAAGAATCGACCGACACTTCGGACCCGATCGTCTACCTGCTCTCGAATCCGGGAACGAGATCGTACGGCGCGGTTTCCACGTACGACTACGAAGCGACAGGAGCGCCGTTCGAGTTCGACAAGTACGTCACGTACGGCCCGAAGGAGACGTCTGGAACGGGCTCGGATACGGATCCGATTCCCGACTACGACGACGACGACGAGCCGGGAGGCTCGGGCGGGTTCGGCGGATGATGTGCTGCGGCTAGCCGTGCATGGCATCTCCACCGTCGCTCGCGCGCGTTTGAACGGAGCGCGCGCGAGCGAAGATCCTCGCCAAGCCGATGACAACCAGGATAATCGCCAAGAGGATCGTCGCTAAGAGGATCCCGTTGGCGGGCGCACGGTCCGGAGACATGTCGACCATGTTCTCCGGAAGCGGAGAGGAGCCGGCGAGGCCTTGGACGTGCAACAGCGAGTGGTAGAAGGGGTCGGAGTATCGGCCGTTCGAAGATGACGCGACCGCGCGCCGTGCTTCGAGCATCGCTCGCGCAAGGCTCTCTCCGCGAGCGAGATGGTGGTGCAGCTCGCGTGTCAGCTGGCGCGTCGACTCGTACTCGAGACGCGCGTAGGGAAGCACGACGCTTTCGACCCGTTCGGAGCGAAAGGCCGCGCCGCTCAAGTCCGTCGTGCCCGGATCTCCCCACCGCTGCATCCCTCGTCCGACACCGCAGACGGTCAGGATGACGACCGGCGGTAGCGCGAGCGCCGATAGCGCAGGACCGTCGACGAGGCTCGTT
>JAUIME010000957.1 GCA_030433195.1 bacterium | reverse complement strand
TCCCCCGAGCCCTGTCTGCGACGCGTTCCACGCGCTTCGTCGTCGATGGCGCGAGGCCCGTTTCTTCTCGGGGTCGGTCGCGCGCGCTCGATGGGAGGGGAGCCGAGATCCGCGCTCTCCACCCGATGCAAATGCGCGACGGGGCGTCGAACGGCTCGGAGGTCGTCGCATGAGTAGCAAGCGGATCCCTCTGCATCACGTTCTCATTCCGGTCGCCTCGACGATTGCCGTGGTGGGCATCCTGTGGCTCGTCGTGCTCGAGAATCCGCGTCGTTTGTCGCAGCGGTCGCTGCGCGGTGAGGAGCTTCTCGCGCAAGTCGTGTCGCTCGTCGAAGAGCGCTACATCCGCGAGCTCGACGACATGGAAGTGACGTACGACGCGATCCGCGGTGTCGTCGAAGGGCTCGACCCCTACTCGCAGTTCTACGATCCGCGCGAGAAGGTCGACTTCCAGGAAGAGACCGAGGGCAAGTTCGGCGGCATCGGCGTCTCGGTACGGATCGATCTCGACACCGGACGGCTCGTCGTCGTGTATCCGATTCTCGACAGCCCTTCGGACCGCGCGGGCATCGAACCGTGCGATGCTTTCTTTGCGATCGACGGCGAGTTCGTGCCGCCGATCCGGACGTTCGAGGGTCGCGAAGCGGTCGTCTCGCGGCTGAAGGGCGAGCCGGGCACGAAGGTGCGCGTGGTACTCGACACGGCGTCGGGCGAGCGGCGCGAAGTCGAGCTCGAGCGCGCCGAGATTCCGACGCGCAGCGTGGTCGGCGTCGAGCGCATCGACCCCGAGGCCGGGATCGGCTACCTCGCCATCCAGGGCTTTCAAGAGACCACGCTCGACGAGTTCGACGACGCGCTCGAGATGCTCCTCGAAGAGCCGGCGATTCGTTCGCTCGTCATCGACCTGCGCTACAACCCGGGCGGGATCCTCGACGGCGCGATCGAACTCGCGGATCGCTTCCTGTCGTCGGGGACGATCGTGTCGACGCGCGGCCGGACTGCCCGTTCGAATCGTGACTACACCGCCGAACTCGACGGCACGCTCCCGGACGATCTCGGACTCGCAGTGCTCATCAACGGCGACGCGGCGAGCGCGTCCGAGGTGTTCGCGGGCGCGATCCAGGACCACCGTCGCGGGATCCTCGTCGGCGAGCCGACGTACGGCAAGGGCGTCGTACAGAACGTGCTCTATCTCAATCGCGATGCGGTCGTGCTGAAGGTCACGTCGGCCGCGTACTTCACGCCGTCGGGGAGCTGCATCGAAAAGCACGTCGACGTGCCCGGCGTCGGGCGCAACGACGGCGGAGTGCAACCCGATCTTTACGTGCGTGATCTCGCGCGCGATCCGCGCGTGCTGCAGGCGCATCTCGCGAGGGCTCGGCCCGGTGAGGACTACGCCGCGCACTACGAGCCGTGCGTCGTGAACGGCGACGACGACGGCCGCGCCGCGGATGATGCGGACGAGTTCGAGGACCCGCAGCTCGAGGCGGCACTGCGGGCCTTGCGCGGCGAGCCCGTGACGCAGCGGCTGGTCGGGGAGCTCGCCCCGGTGGATACGGCGCCGCGCGGGGACGACGCGAGTGACGGCTCCCGCGACGAGAATGAGCCGG
>JAUIME010000193.1 GCA_030433195.1 bacterium | reverse complement strand
AAATGGACGGCAATCGCGATGGCACGGACCGCGTGAGCGACGGCGAAGTACTGCAGGACTTCATGGTCACCCCGACCAAGATGACCATGGAGATGCACATGATCGGTGCGATGCACGCAGCGACCGAGGACCTCACTCTCGTCGGCATGCTGCCGCTCTTGCGGTACACGATGGATCACCGTACACGCTCGGGCGCGCGCTTCACGACGCGTTCGAGCGGCATCGGTGACATCGGAGTCGGCGGCATCTACGTGCTCCATCGCTGGGATCGTCAGCAGGTCCACCTCAACGCGGGCGTCACGCTACCGACCGGGTCGATCAACGAGAAGGACGACACGCCCGCCGGCGACGATCAGAAGCTCCCCTATCCGATGCAGCTCGGCTCGGGGACGCTCGACCTGCAGCCCGGCCTCACGTACCTCGGACAATCCGATGCTTGGTCGTGGGGGGCCCAACTCGCGGCCACGTTCCGCGTCGGCCGTAACGAAGAGGGCTACTCGCTCGGCGACCGCAACCGCGTTACCGCGTGGGGCGCTCGCCGCTGGTCCGACTCGATCAGCACGTCACTTCGCTTGTCACGCGAAGCGTGGGGCGATATCGACGGCGACGACGACGATCTAAATCCGCTCGTCGTCCCCACGGCCGACCCGTCGCGACGCGCGGGCGAGCGAGTCGACGTCGGGATCGGCGTCAATCTGCTCGGAACCTCCGGCTGGACCGACGGCCATCGTCTCGGCCTCGAGTTCGCCGTCCCCGTCTACCAAGACCTCGACGGCCCCCAGCTCGAGACCGATTACTCCGTGACCCTCGGTTGGCAGTTCGCGTTCTGAGGCAGCGCGGTCGGTACTCGTGATTCCTCCACGGCTCCCGCGGGACGCATCGGCGACCCGCGGGAGCCGATCTCGGAACGAGACGCATCGCTTCGGGTAAGAACGCGTAGAATCGCATGGACGAAGCGCACGCCGCGACCCGTGAAACTTCGCAACCGATGCGGGTCGAGCGGCGTCATTTCGAATGAAACCGCGAGATTCCCGCTCCCGATGGCCACGATGAACGTAACGGCGACGAACCCTCGAGAAAGCGACGTGACACGACCTCCTCATGCCGATCGAGTCGAATCGCGGCGCGGGGACGACGAAACCGTTCCACCGGGCGACGCCTTGGCGGCCGAGCTCGAGCGCTTGCGACCCGGCATCGCGTCGTGGCTCGCCCGCCGCGGGGTGCCCCCGGGACGGGTCGCCGACATCGTTCAGGACACCATCGTGAGGGCCTGGCGCGCAAGAGACCGTCGCGATCCAGACAAGCCGGTCGGACCATGGGTTCTTCGCATCGCCGAGCGTGTCATGCTCGACGCGGCTCGCGCTCGCGAACGCCGCGCCCGGCACGAGAACGAGACCGCACGTACGGACGCGAGCCCCGAAGATCCGCTCGAAAATGCCGCTACTCGCGAGGCCGTTGCTCGTCTCGCGGCGGCCATCGAGCGCTTGGCACCGCGTCAACGAGAGATCGTTCGACGCTTCTACGCTTTGGGCGAGAGCATCGCGAACATCGCGCAAGCCATGGAGCTCCCACCCGGTACCGTGAAGAGCGACCTGCACCGCGCGCGGGTCGGTCTCGCCAAGCGAGTCCACAACGACGAGGCCACTGACACGAACCGAGGTGACGATCGTGAATGAATCCGTGCAGCCGCACGAGATCGACGCCGTGCTCGACGGCACGATGCCCGAGCCGCGCGCCACCGAGATCCGCAATCGGATCGCCGAGGACGAAGTGCTTCGCGACCGCTACGGTCCACTCTTCGAGCTCGAGCTTCTCGCTGCCGATGCGTCGTCGCACGCAGATGAATCTTCGGATGATTACGTGTCTACGATCCCTCGCAAAGCGCGAAGGTCACGCACGCCACGAATCCGGATCGCCGGTCCGATCATCGCCGCGGCCGCCCTCTTTCTGATTCTCGTGCGAGTGAGTTCTGACGGCTCCCGAGACGCGGAGGCTCCACCCACCGACGAAGCGCGTACCGCATCCGCCCCGGTCTTCTCGGGAACGTCCGCTCTCGTCGCGGCAAGCGTCGAACATTCACGTCGCGGCCCCGAAGGTGCCGTCTACGAATCGTGGCATCGACGCGACGACGGAGTGTGGATCGGCGCACGCGTCGAAGCCTTCGACGACGCGACTGCGTGGCGTGTGATCCATCGCCGAACCGTCCCCGACAGCCGATGAAACACGTACCGACACTCGCTTCCTTGCAATCTCTACGACCGATCCAGGAGCCCTGCTCATGAAGACGTATCCACCGAGCCCGCATCGCCTCTCCCACCTGCTTCGCCTCGGCGCCTCGGTCGGATCGATCGTGCTGACGTTGATCCAAGGGGTGTCTCTCTCCGCTTCTCCGGGCCCGCGATCCCCGGCCACCGAAGCCGTGCAGCCGAGTGAACCACGGATCCTCGCCGTCTACGATCTCGATCGGCTGCTCCCGCGTCCCGATCCCGAACAAGAACGCTCGGCTTCCCGCAAGATCGAAGTCGACGTCCTGTTTCAGATCGGCGCGGACGGGACCGCGAAGAGCGATCACGATCGATCGGTCGGTCGACCGGCTCGCATGATCGCCGAGCTTACCCGAGCCATGGCGCAACCGGCGGACCCCACGATCGAATGCGAACCCGTCGGCCGCACCCTCGTCGTCCGTGGCACCGAAGCAGGCCAGGCCGCAGCGCGTTCTGCAATCCAGGGCATGCAACGTGTGTCACGCGAGTACGCGGTCCGCGTCACCGGTGAGATGATCCGCTACCTGCCGAGCGTCAACGAGGTTCTCACGCAAGCCGGTCTTCCCAGCGTCCACTCGACGACACCGGGCATCGGCGCGGCGATCGTCGATTCGTCGATCGTCGAGAGCGCGCTCCTCTCCCGATCCGACCGTATCTCGCAGACGGATGTGAACATGACGTCACGCGGCTTCGAGACCTGGGTCACCGCCGCGGAGAACATCTACCACTACATCAGCGACTTCGCAGTCCACGAACTCATCGACGGCACGACGATCGCCGCACCCGTGGTCGAGTCGATCACGGAGGGCGTCAAGGTCGAAGTCATCACGCTCGCGTGCGTCGACCCGGCATCCGGCAAGACGAGGATGCTCCTCGACGTCCGACTCCACATCTCGAAGCTGCTACGCCCGACAGCGACCTTCACCACGAACATGCAGGGGCTGAACGAAAACGTCACGATTCATCTGCCGGAGCTCACCCAGACCCGATCGCGCGCGACTGTCCTTCTCGAACCCGGCCAAACGGTCGTCATCGGCCCGGGTCGCATCCCGTCGGGAGAGCGCGAGTCGCAGAAGGATCCGGGCAACCCGACCATCGCCGTGTTCGACGGGAAGGCCGCCAAGCCTCCCATCGAAGAGGTTCTCGTCGTGGTGATAACCGCCGAACTCGTCGATCGGTAGATGCGTCGAGGATCGCACACGGGAGCTTTCCAGGATGCGTCGGGCACCTTCGACCTACTCGATCGCCACGACCACGGCGTTCGTGAGGCTCACCCGCTTCGGCGAGGGGGACTTCCCGTCGCCGAGGAGACCTTGGACCGTCAGCGTCGTGCCGACGGGGAACGTTCCGCCCGGTACCGACACGACGACGGCCGGCAGCGGATCGCCCGTCGCCGTCGCGCTCGGCGGATCGAGCCGAGGATCGGTCGGTCGAAGCGTGTTCGCGACCTCGAGCGGCGTGACGTATCGCGGATCGTTCCGCAGCGGTGAGAAGCACGCGAACCCGATCGACTTGGGCAGGAGGGCGACCATCGGTTGGACGGGGCGACCCTCCCACACGGCAGCGTAGTAGCGGTTGTTGACGGCCGGCGTCGGAGCGCGATCGAGTTCGACCAGCAACGGATCGAGCGAATCGACGGCGAGATCGCGCGTCGTCGTCGTGCCGGTCGAGTCGTTCACGCGCAGCACGTCGACCGGGGAGCCGTGGCCGGCGGTATCGACCGCTCCCGCTCGGCAACGGATCGCGCGATCGGTGCGGTTCAAGTGCACCGTGATGCCAGCATCCGATGCGAGCACGATGTCGTCATAGCCATCACCGTTCAGATCCGTGAACAGGCCGTCTCCCGAATGCTGCCGAGCCTCGCCCGCGAACCAGAACGGCGCGCTGAAGTGCGGACTCGCACTCTCGCCGAGCAGAACCGAAAAGCGGGACTCCTCGCAGATCGCGACCAGATCCAGCTCGCCGTCGCGATCGAACTCGCCGACGCCGAGACCACGGAGCGAGCGACCGATGCTCGTGTTCTGTAAGGTCGGGAACGTCCCGAACCCGCTCCCGAACCGACGAACGACGACCGAGCCGGTCGCGTAGCCAAGATCGAGCGACCCGTCGTCGTCGAAGTCTTCCGCGATCAACGCGTCGCGGACACCCCCCGTGTAGAGGAAGCTGGCTTCCTTGGTGAATGTCCTCCCGCCGGCGTTTCGCAGGAACGATACGGCGATGGCCTCCGGATCGATGACGCACAGATCCGGTCGACCGGTCCCGTCCATCGAATCGAAGTCTCCGACGACCAGTGCGTACGGGTCGAGAACGTCGGTCACGGGCGCTCCCGGGACGAACTCACCGTTGCCCACACCGTAGTACAGCTCGACACTCCCCGCGCCTCCTGTCGACACCGCGACATCGTCCTTCCCGTCCAGGTCGAAGTCGGCGAAGACGAGGTCGCGCGGAGTCGCACCGAGCGGGAACACGTCACTCAGAGTCACGACCCCGCCGCCGTTCATCGTGTAGGCACGAAGATTCGCGGAATCGACGATGACCAGATCGTCGAGGGCGTTGCCGTCCAGATCACAAGCGACGATCCTGACGGGAACGCGCGGCACCGTCGTCTCGACGGGTGCGGCAAAGCCCCCTGCACCATCGCCGAACGCGACACCCACCCGAGGCGGAAACCCCGCGACGTACGCGATGTCGATGCGTCCGTCCGCGTCGAAGTCGCCGGATGCGAAGTCGGTGACCGCGCCGCCCGCGTCCGGAATGGCTGTTCCCGTACGCAGATTTCCGTCACCGCTTCCGGCGAGCAGCACGATGCTCTCGGCTCGACCGCTCATGACGACGTCGAGCTTGCCGTCGTTGGTCACGTCGGCAATCGCCGCCCTTCCTGCCGGCTCCGCATCGAGCTGCACCGTCGACACGGACGGGAAGCCCGCCGCTCCGTCGCCGAGCGCGACGACGACCGAGCTCGGCTCGAACTGATCCGGGCGCCCGTAGAAGACGACGTCGAGTTCGCCGTCGTCGTTCATGTCGGCGGCAACGGGCGCCGACGGAACGCTCGCGATCGGCAAACTCACGGGAGGGTCGAACCCGCCGGCAGCCCTCCCGCGCAGCAGCCGCGCGCCTTCACCGTTCAGCAGGACGTCACCCACGCCGTCGCTATCGAAGTCGGCATACGCGAAGCCCAAGCATCCGAGGTCGGGCCAGATCTCGATACCGGAACCAGGTCCGAAGCCGCCCAGGCCATCCCCGAACAAGAGCTGATGCCCGGCATCATGCACGATCTTGCCCACCGCGAAGTCGAGGAATCCGTCCGTGTCGAAATCCCCGGACGCAAGCGTTCGTGACATCGCCACGAGAGGGTGCGCGACGGGCTCCGTGAACCCACCGGCCCCGTCACCGAACGCCACTCGCACGTTCGCAAGATCCGGATAGGCGATGTCGAGGTGACCGTCGAGATCGATGTCTTCGAGGACGAGATCCGTGAACTCCTCGAGGCTCTGGGCCGGGATGGTCGCGACGAGTGCGAAGCCTCCCGTGCCATCACCCGAGTAGACGTCGACCGAGGCTGACCCGCCTACGATCGCAATGTCCACGTGGCCGTCTTCAACGATGTCTCCGACGATCATCTGCTCGAACGACGCGTTCAACTGGATGATGGTCGGCGCACCGAGCCCGCCGGATCCGTCGCCCAGAAGCACTTTCAAACCATCGTCATCCTCGAGGACGACGTCGAGGTTTCCGTCGTCGTCGAAGTCACCGACCTCGACGTGCTCGGCACGGACGTCCGTCACGACCCGTGACGACATCGACAGGACTCCGCTGCCGTCGTTGAGGTAGACGGCGACGCTTCGGTTCGCCGGCGTTCCCGATTGGGTCGCCACAACGTCGAGATCCCCGTCGCCGTCGAAATCTCCCAATGCGAGGTCGATCGCCGACGTGAGCAATACGGTATGGATCGGGAGAAAACCGGGGGAACCGTCGACGCCTCGCCACACCTGAATCGATTGGTTCGCGATTCCGACGACGTCGTAGGTCGCATCACCGTCCATCCTCGCGACCACGAACGCCTCTTCGGCAATGCGGCCCTGCGTATAGAAGACCTCCGAGAAGCCGCCGGATCCCTCGTTGTACTGCACTCCCACCCAGCCGAGCGACATCGCGTGCAACAAGTCGTCGTCGCCGTCGAAGTCGATGTCTTCGACAGCCGTGTGCCAAACCGCCGTCCCCGACTCGAGAGGCACTTGGTCCGACACGATGACGTCGAACGTCCCGTCCGGATTCCCGGTCCAATACGTGAAGTTGTAGAAGCTCGAGACGAGCACGTCCCCGATGCCGTCCGCCGTGACGTCGGCGACCTCGACCTGGTTCAGCGACGCCCAAATCGGGTAGACCGATCGGGAAAGAAAGCCCGAGCCGTTGGCGCGAAACACCGATACGGTGTCCGAGGCTGCCACGACGAGATCGAGATCACCGTCGGCATCTACGTCCACGGCATCGACGCTTACCGGTATCAGATCCACGAACAGGCGTACCGGAGACGCGAACGTCCCGTCGCCGTATCCGCGGTAGACCTCGACCGGATCGAGCGGTGCCGAGCTGTCGTAAGCACCGACGATGAGATCGGCGTGCCCGTCTTGGTTCTGATCGGCAACGTGAAGGAGTGTAATCGGGTGACCGATCGGCAAAACCGCGCCGGGACGGTATCGATCGAGACCATCGTTGAGCCGAAGGAGGACCGTCGAACCGGAGCGCATGGCCACGTCCATGTGGCCATCCTCGTCAAAATCGCCGACGGCGACTCCTTGAGGATTGGCGAGCGAATCTCGCGCGGCGATGAAGTCGACCTGGGCCTGCGCTGCCGGCGACACGAACAAGATCACACACGCCGCGACCAGGGCTCGACGGAAAAACGAGAGGTCTGCCATCGTCAGACTCCGAGATAAGACTTCCCCCCGCGAGATCGATCAGAACGGCATGCTAGCCGACACACCCCCGATGCCAACCTAGTCGCCCCCCGACGGCGTGTCAATACGTCACCAGCAAACGCGATGACCCGCTCGACGAGCCCCTCCCGCTCCTTCACGCGAGTTTCCGTAAACCGAAGGGCGTGCTACGTTCAGCGCATGCCACCCGACGATCGAACAGCCATCCCGCACCCTCGAAGAAACGGCGCCGGACCGCGTGCTCTTCTCGCGCTCGCGGTCGTCGTTTTCGTCGGCAATGCGCTGTGGTTCTGGCCGTACGTCGTCGACGACGCGTTCATCTCGTTGCGGTATGCGTGGAACCTCGTTCACGGGAACGGGCTCGTGTTCAACGTGGGCGAGCGCGTCGAGGGGTTCTCGAACTTCTCGTGGGTGATGATCGACGCGGCGCTGCTGTGGATCGGCGTGCCCGTCGTCGCGGCGTGGAAAGTGCTCGGCATTCTGTGCGGCGTCGTCGTTCTCGGACTCACGGCACGCATCGCGTCGCTCGCGGTCGGCGTCCGTAGCGGGATCTCGTGGACAGGGGCGTTCGCCGCGCTTGGGCTCTCGTTCCATGCGGGTTTCGCGGCGTGGTCGCAAGCCGGGCTCGAGACGGTGTTCTTCGCGATGCTGCTCGTCGCGTCGTTCGTTCGCTACGAGGTCGAGCTTGCCTCGCGAATGGACACGGATCCACGACGCTTCGTCATCCCGTGGTCCGCCGTGCTGTTCGCGTTCGCGTGGATGACGCGTCCCGAAGCTCCGATCTACCTGCTCGCGTTCGCGTGGCGACGGCTCTCCGACGTCGGTCGGATGCGTATCGGTGGCGGTGACGTCGCGTTCGCGTTCGTGCTCTTGGGGATCGTCGCACCGTACGAGTGGTGGGGCTACAACACATTCGGCAACTGGGTGCCGCAGACGTATTCGGCCAAAGTCGGGTACCTTCACGAAGGCTCGTTGAACCTCGGATTGCTGCTCGATCAGCCGCTACTCGCGAGCTTCGCGCTCGACAACGGAATCGCGTGGACGATCCTGCTCGCCGTCGGTGTAGCCGTTCTCGGCATGGCGATCGTCCGCAGGCGACCGATCCCGATCGCGTTGGTCGCGGCGATTGCCGCAGGATCGGTGTTCGTGCTTTGGGTGCGCAGCGACTTCATGCCGCGCGATCGGTTGCTCGTCCCGATGCTTCCATTCGTGTTCGCGGCGCTTTCGGTGGCGGTGCGTGCGGTCGTAGGGGCGTGTCGATCCGGCAGTGCAGGATCGCTGCGACGCGGTGGAATCGTGCTCGCGACGCTCGCCGGGATCGTGTTCGCGGGCCTCGCCGCGCATTACGCGTACGATCAGTCGACCGCTGCCTACGACGACGCGCCCGAGCATCCCAACATGC